>DNHA01000244.1:4866-8205 GCA_003486025.1 Micrococcaceae bacterium
CCTCGGCGGCGGCCTGACAGGACAAACGCAAATCAATCATGAAGCAGGCGAATGGCTCGGGCGAGTTGCCTACAACGGCGCCGGGAAAGTCACCGGAATTCTCATCGTGCACCCAATGCAGGCAAACAACCTGCCTTTCTAGACAGCTGGGTCCAAGCACGTTCACTGCGCAACTTGGCGACGCCAAAGGCGTGCCTCACTCACTACTCCAATCACAAACAGAGGCTTCCAATGGAAAAGATAGTCAACGCTGCATGCACCCTGCTCACATTCGTAACCTTCTTCGCTGTTTTGGGTGCATTGGAACTCGACGAAGCAGTGCGTTTCATATGGGCCGCCATGTTTGCGGGTGCCTTTGGCTACATCTTCTTCAGGACAAGCAAGAAATCTGAAAATTGAATCACATCAGCTTAAAAATCATTCATCCCCGCTGTGTCTAATGTGGCTATCACTCCGCGTGCCGGTTGATTTCCCGTAGAGCGTTCCCCTATCGGGCGCAGTGCGTCGTGCCATGCCGTGCATGTCGCCGGTCAACCCTTCGCGGTATCGGCTTAAACCATGATCGCAAGAGGATCGTCCTCAGGGCGATGTCAAGCAATGCCGTGTTTGTTGCAACGCCGCACTCGGTTAGAGCCCGAGGTCCTTCCGCGAGGTGACCGCGAGCCGTTCGATGAGGTCGTAAGGAACGGGGTTGTTCGCGGGAAATGTGATCCCGGTCTTGGTGGCCTTCAGCCCGGCGGCGGCGATGTCTTCGGCATGGGCGATGATGGCGCCTGGGGAGAGATAGAGGCCACATTGCTTACTGAAGGCGGCGTAGCTCGCGACGATCGATCGTCCGATCTGGAACCCGGGCATGTTGTATTTGATGATCTCCTCCGCGTCCGGCAGGGTGCGCGCGAGCTGTGCGCGCAACGTGGCCAGCAGTGGGCGGAACTGTTCTGGAGCCGCAGCGATGTATGCGTCGTGGTCGGAGATCGTCATCCCTCCATTTTGCCACGGTGAGGCCTCGTCGAGTGACTTCCGGTTCGGTAGTGGCCGCGCTCGGGTAGGGCTCGATGGCAGATTCACCTGCACCTTATCGCGCATCCCGATGCGCTATCGCGTGCCCGTAAGCCGATGCGCTCTCGGGACGCTCACCGCGTCCCGGTAGAAGTTCGGCTTGCGGGACGCCAGCTTGGGTTCACTGGATTTGGCCTCGCTGCGGTAGAGAATTGACGAATGAGAATTATCAACAGCGAGCGACTAATCATGCGGCCGTGGTAACTGGAGGACGCGGATTTTCTATTCGACCTTGAATCCCGCTGGGATACGGTTAGATTTCTTGGGCCTCATGCAAAGACGATGACTACTCGCTGCGAAGCTGCGGAATCAATTATTCGCCGACGCACCATTGATGACCCGATTCACGGGATATGGGCAGTTACCACCCGCGAAACTGGTCACTTACTCGGGAATGTCCTGCTCAAACATATCCCGCTCTCAGCAAGTGCAAAGAGTGAACCTCCGGTGGAAATCGGCTGGCATCTACACCCTGATGCCCAAGGCGCGGGCTACGCCACTGAAGCTGCCAGTGCTGTCATGACGGACGCGGCAACCAGCGGGCTTCAGACCGTTATTGCCGTCACTGATCCACTCAATGTCGCCTCCCAGAGGGTTTGCGAGCGCCTTGGGATGAAGTTACTCGGAGTCACTGAAGCATATTACGATGAACGCAATCTGCTATTCGAGAAGGATCTGTCCAAAGCCAGGTAAGTACCGTGCGCCCTTATCGGTCAAATTCACTCCGGCCAAGCATTGTTTCGAATAACCTCAACAAAGTCTCCGCGCTTGAAACCGGGCAGGAAGTGTTGGAGCACATCAGCCTTGACATTGCCGAACGTAGTGTCCGGACGGTCCTTCAGTCCGTCGGTGAAAGCGGCCAGGACTTGGTTCTTGAAGTCTGGGCGTGGATGGGCATGGACTACTGCTTGACGCTGGTCATCGGTGATCGCGTCATATCCAATGCCCAACACGTCAAGTTCCACTCCGCGAGTCACGAGAGCGACGACGGGGTCCATATGCAGTGGAATTTCCGGTGTGGTGTGCAAAGCGATCGCGTTCCAAACCTTGTCACGAGCGTCTGCGTCGATGCCGTACCCGCTGAGGAAGTCGCGGGCCACGTCAGCGGCGTCGATCTCGAAACGCTGGTCGGTGCGGCGATACTTTTCGGTCAAGCCGAGGTCGTGGAACATTGCTCCGACGTACAGCAGCTCAGGATCGTAATCGAGCTCTCGTTCTTGCCCCCGCAAAGAACCGAAGAGAAACACCCGACGAGAATGATCAAACACCAGCTCGGTGGCGACATCTCGCAGTAGGTCGGTGGCGTCGCGGGCCATTTTACTGTCGGGAATTCTCACGCCTGCAATGATTTCAGCCATGGTCTATGGTGCCTCTCAGTTGTTTTACTCCGGGTTCCTGCCACTCGGGAACAATTTCCGGCTGCAAAAAGGTTTGCCTACTTCCAATTTTTGCGCAACGAGGTAGGGTGAAGCCATGTCTTTACTGCCACATAACCCTCGGTTTCGGACATGAGCCATCGAATCGGAATCCTTGTCTTCGATGGAATGACGCTGCTTGATGCCAGCGGGCCAGCTGAGGTGTTCCATTTGGCTGATCCCTCACGGCGTCACTATGAACTGAGATTCATCTCTGCCGGCGGCGGATCGGTGAGATCATCGTCGGGCCTCGTACTGGCAGACACGATTGCTGTATCAGAGGCAGGATCGTGTGACACCGTGTTGATCACCGGTGGCGAGGCGTTGGCCATTGCACAACAGGACCCCCAATTGTTGGCCGCGGCGCAGATCATATCGGCTCCGGCACAGCGAGTGGCGTCGGTGTGCACCGGAGCGTTCGTTCTAGCTGAGCTGGGATATCTCGATGGGCGTCGTGCAACGACGCACTGGCGCCAAGCGCACCTGCTTGCGCAGTGGTACCCGAAAATCCTTGTCGAACCCGACGTGATCCATATTCGGGACGGTCGTTTCCTGACCTCAGCCGGGGTGACGGCCGGAATCGACTTGGCATTGGCGATGGTTGAAGAGGATCTCGGGGTGGAGGTCGCTCGGCGTGTAGCTCGTGAGCTGGTCATGTTCATGCAACGCCCCGGTGGGCAGAGCCAGTTCTCCGATGCGCTGTACGGTCCGCCGGTGAAGAACGGGATGCTGCGCACCATGATGGAGTCTGTGGTGGCTGATCCTGCCGGGGACCACACCGTGACTTCGATGGCGGCGGCGCTGGGGGTGAGCGTGCGTCACCTTAATAGAATCTTCCATGCCGAGCGGGGGACAAGTCCGGCGC
>DNHA01000280.1:0-27516 GCA_003486025.1 Micrococcaceae bacterium
GTAGTCCACGCCTTTGGACAGTCCGCCGGCAATCCACACCACCGAGCTAAATGCGGCAAGCGAGGCGTCAGCCGCGTGCGGGTTGGTGGCCTTTGAATCGTTGATCCACAAGATGTCATCGCGTCGCGCGACCGCTTGAATACGGTGAGCACCAGAATCAAAACCGCTCAGACCCTTGGCGATTGCCTCTGCTTCTACCCCGTACGCGCGGGCCAAAGCAGCGGCAGCGGCGGCGTTGGCTGCGGTATGCTTCGGAACGATTTCGCCAATGTCGCTCAGCGCCACCAGCTCCAGAGCATTGCTCCGGCGCTCTTCGATAAACGCCCGGTCGACAAGCAGTCCTTCAACAATCCCGACGGTGGAAACCGCAGGGCTGTCGGTGGAGAAGCCGATGGCGCGGCATCCTTCAATGACATCCGCGTTCTCGACCATGTGAAGGGTCTTGGCGTCAGCGACGTTAAAGATCGCGGCGACTTGGGTTCGCTCATAGATCTTGGCTTTGTCGGCCTGGTAGGCCGCAAAGCCACCATGCCAGTCCACATGGTCTTCGGCGATGTTCAGCACAACAGAAGCTAGAGGAGAGATACTGTGGGTGTAGTGCAGCTGGAAGCTCGACAATTCAACAACAAAGACGTCGTAGTCCACTGGTTCACGGACCGCATCCAAAATGGGGGTCCCCACGTTGCCCACGGCAATCGCACGCAATCCGGCGGCCTGCAAGATCGCTTCGGTCATGCCTACGGTGGTCGTTTTACCGTTGGTACCGGTGATCGCTAGCCACTGCGGCGCCGTGCGCCCGGCACGGTTCTGCACCCGCCAGGCAAGTTCAATATCGCCCCAGATTTCGATCCCGGATTCGGCTGCAGCAGCCAGGACCGGATGGCGTGGATTCCAGCCCGGCGAGACCACCACCAGCTCCGGGGCGGCCCCGTCAATCTGCGGCAACGAGTCAAGATATTCCGCACCGAGCAACACCTGATGCGCCCCGACGATTTTCAGGGTCTCGGCACGCTGCGAGTTGATCTCGTCATCGCGTCCGTCGATGACGGTGACCATGGCGCCAAGCTCGATCAGCGTGTCGGCGGCAGAGAATCCGGAGAGCCCCAGACCCGCAACAACTACGCGCAGGCCTTTCCAGTTTGCATCCCAGCTGGTCAGTTCGGCCAGTTTTTCACTCACAGTGCGACAACCCATTCGGAGTAGAACAGACCCAGTCCGGCTGCCACAAAGAGACCGGCCAGAATCCAGAAACGAATAACAACATTCTCTTCGGACCAGCCGGAGAGCTCAAAGTGATGCTGCAGCGGTGCCATCTTGAAGACACGTTTGCCACCGGAAAGTTTGAAGTAGCCCACCTGGATGATCACCGACAAAGCGATAATCACGAACAGACCGGCAATGACAACCAGCAGCAGCTGCGTGCGTGAAAGGATCGCCATGGCGGCAACGGCGCCACCGATGGCTAGCGAACCGGTATCGCCCATGAAAATCTTTGCTGGTTTCGCATTCCACCAGAGGAAGGCGATCAACGCGCCGGAAATCGTCGCACCGAGCAACGCCAAATCCTGGGGATCACGCACGGTGTAGCAAACTTCCATAGCGTTGATCCGGCCGCAGGCCTGGTTCTGCTGCCAGATGCCGATCAGCGTGTACGCGCCGAATACCATGATCGAGGCACCGGTAGCCAGCCCGTCGAGGCCATCGGTCAAGTTCACGCCGTTGGTGGTGCCGGTGACGATGAAGTTGGCCCACAGCACGAAAAGGATCAAGCCCATCAGCGGTCCGGCGAAGGCCAAGTCGATATCGAGATCCCGCAAGAATGAGATCGCAGTTGACGCGGGAGTCAGCCCCTGGCTGTTAGGGAACTGCAGGGCGAGGATCGCGAAGCTGATGCCGACAATCGCCTGCAGGATGATCTTCTGGTAGGCACGCAGACCCAGCGAACGCTTCTTGGCGATCTTGATGAAATCATCGAGGAAGCCCACTAGTCCCATACCGCCGAAGAGCAGCAAGACCAGCAAGCCGCTGGCGGTAATTCCGGAAGAAGTGCGCCCCATCAGACCCAAAATACCGTGGGTCAGGAAATAGGCGACAAAGACCGCAAGGATGAAGACCACGCCACCCATGGTGGGGGTGCCGGACTTGACCGAATGCGAGTTCGGTCCATCATCACGCACCACTTGCCCGTACTGCTTTTTGGTCAGCAACCGGATGTACAGCGGCATGGCCACCATGGTCAGCACTAAGGCAATGCCTGCGCCTAGAATCAATGCGATCATGCGTCTTCGCCTTCTTTCACCAGTGCTGCGATGTCATCACCTAGGTGTCGTAACCCGGCGCCATTTGAAGATTTGAATAAAACAATATCGCCGGGCAGAAGCTGCTCGGCAAGCTGGCTGCGGGCTTCTTCGATGGTTTCCACGAAGTAGGCTTCGTCGCCCCAGCTTCCTTCGAGCACCGCCGAGTTATAGGCCAGCTTTGCGCCCCAGCCAATCACCAACAACTTTTTGATGTTCATCCGAACCGCGATGCGGCCCAACACATCGTGTTCGTGCCGGGATTCATCGCCGAGCTCTAGCATTTCGCCTAGGACCGCCCAGGTCCGCCGGGCCACACCCTGCTCATTCGGAAGGCCTAGTTCAGCCAGCGTGCGAAGTGCCGCACGCATGGACTCTGGATTGGCGTTGTACGCGTCGTTAATGATGGTGACTCCATCGGCGCGCTCAATGCGTTCCATGCGCCACCTGCTGCCAGCGGTGAGACCGTCAAGGGTCTGCGCTATCAAGGCAGGATCGATGCCGAGTTCGGCAGCTGCACCCGCGGCCGCCAAGATATTTGAGACATGATGGCGCCCGAGCAGGCCTGAGGTGATTCGCTGGCTGTAGCCATTGGCAAATTCCAGTGTGAGTTCGGGCTGCCCGTCGGCGTTGACAACTACATTCTCCGCCCAGACGCTCGCGTTCTCTGGCTTGTTGCTGACTGTGCCGAAGTACCGTACAGCTCCCCCGGAACGTTGTGCCATGCGTGCGACTCGCGAGTCGTCAAAGTTCAGTAAGGCGGTCCCGGAAGCATCTAGGGCTTCAACAAGTTCGCCCTTGGCCTTTTCAATATTTTCCACTCCGCCGAATTCCCCGGCGTGTGCGGTGCCTACGCAAAGCACCACCCCGATCTTCGGATGGACCATATCGGTGAGGTAGGTCAGGTGTCCAAGACCGGTAGCGCCCATCTCGATCACCAGGTACTTGGTGTCTTCGGTGGCCCTGAAAACGGTTAGCGGTACTCCTACTTCTCCGTTATAGGAGCCAATGGGAGAGACCGTGGGTGCAACCTCAGACAAGATGCTGGCCAAAAGGTCTTTGGTGGTTGTTTTGCCGGCCGAACCGGTAATGCCAATGACGGCAGCGTCGTTTTTCTTCTTCAGATATTCAACGATGTACGCAGCTATCTGGCCCATTGCTTCGACCGCGTCATCGACAATAATGGCCGGATGCTCGGCTCTTTGCTCGTCGAGTGTGACACGTTCGGCTAGGGCAAGTACGGCTCCGCTGGATAGCGCCTTGTCGATAAAGGCATGCCCGTCAGAAAACTCGCCGGGCTTAGCAACAAAAAGGGCTCCGGGAAGCACGTCACGCGAATCGGTAGTTACCGATGAGATGACGGTGGATGGGGCGACAGCAGCTGTCGCGCGACCCCCGGTGATCGCGAGCAGGTCGGAGAGAGACAAATCAATCATGGCAATTAGGACTTTACACTTGAGCGGCGGGTGAGGAGGACTTCTGTGAGCTAGTAAATGGTCACAAATCCATGAAGCTTTAGCGCATTGGCCAGTTCGACGCGGTCATCTAACTCAACGTCAATACCGGCTACGTCTTGGCTAACTTCGTGTCCGCGACCGGCAACGAGTATCGCGTCTTGCACTCCAGCCAAACTCACAGCGAATTCTACGGCTTGAGCGCGTGGCGCGATGTTAAAAAGCTGCACCGCTGGACGTTCAGCGTCGATCACCGCTTGCGCGCCGGCGGCAACCTGTTCGCGGATTGGTGCGGGGTCTTCACCATGCGAGTCATCATCGGTGACAATGACGATGTCTGCATGACGCGCTGCTACGGCACCCATATCAGGGCGTTTGGTCTTGTCGCGTTCGCCGGTGGCACCGAAAACGATAATTCGACGTCCTTGCTCGGTGACGCGCATCGATTCCAATGCCTTAGCAATGGCATCGGAGTTATGCGCGAAGTCCACCACAGCCACCGGCGACTCGCCAATGACTTGCATCCGACCTGGAACCGATACCGACAGCGGGTCAGCTTGTTTCAGTGCTTCTTGGAGCTGTTCCAGAGCGACACCGCTGGCCAGCACCATCACCGTTGCCAGCGCCGCGTTGGCGACATTAAACAGTCCAGGCAGGCCGGTGCGCGCGTGGAGTTCGCGTCCATCACGATGCACAATGGTGAATTGATGGCCTAATACGCTGGGCACAATGTTCACCACATGCCAGTCAGCATCTATATCCGCATCAAGGCTCAAGGACTCGGTGGGAATTGACGCATTCCTAGCCAGTCGTTGTCCATATAAGTCATCAACCATCACCACTGCACGCTGGCTGTGGTCCGAGGTGAACAATTGCGCTTTGGTCTGGAAGTACTCTTCCATGGAACCGTGCAGATCAAGATGGTCCTGGGTGAGGTTGGTATATCCGGAGACCGCAAACTGCAATCCGTCGACTCGTCCGTAGCTCAGCGAATGGCTAGAAACTTCCATAGCCACCGTAGAAATATCTTCTTCGTCCATCCGCGCAAGGACGCCATGCAACTGGGTCGCCTCAGGGGTGGTGAGCACGCTAGGAATAATTTGACCGCGAGCAGACATTTCAATGGTTCCCACAAGGCCTGCATGTGATCCGAGGGCCTCGGTAATTGCTCGAATCATGAAAGTGGTGGTGGTTTTGCCATTGGTGCCGGTCACCGCTAGAAGTTCGGGGCAGTTCTTCGCTGTACCGTAGACCATGCTGGCGGCGCGAGCTGCAATTTTGCGCACATCGCTGACCACGGCCACTGGAATCGAGGTGGGTTCCACCAACAGGTTGAGGCCCTGCTCATCGGTGATCAGCGCGACGGCTCCATTGGCTATGGCGGTGTCCAGGAATTCCGCGCCGTGGCGCTTAGCGCCCGAGATGGCCAGGAATACGTCCCCGGGTTGAACTATCTGTGGGTTCAGGCTCACTCCGGTAATGGGTTGCTTGCTAGCAGCTCCATGAGCGGTTGCCGCCAGAGGTTCTAGCAACTGATCAAAGTCGATTCCTTTGACCGTGCTGGGTCGCAAATGATGTTCCAGCTCGCGTGGCGTGCCTGATTCCTGAACTACCAAGGTTTCTTTTGTTCCTTACCAACGAAGACGTCATACGCTTCTGATTTTGTGGAGCTTGGTGGCACGTTGTAGGTGTTGAGTACGTGACTCATCACTTCGGTAAACGTGTCGGCGACCGAAAAGTTTTTCCAGCTGCCCTGCGGACGGTACATGGTAGCCACCACAACGTACTGCGGGTCATCCAATGGTGCTACACCTGCGAAGGAATAGCTGTATCCGTCATAGCCTTTGTCGCTTGCCGCCTGACCGGTACCAGTTTTACCGCCCACCCGGTATCCCGGTATCTTCATTTTAGTACCGGTGCCGGATTCCACGACCCCTTCCATGAGCTTGAGCATCTCTTTTGCTGTCTCTTTCTTCACAACGCGGCTCGATTTAGGCGTATCCGGTTCGGTCACGCTTCCATCTTCGTTTTTGTAGCCCTCGATGAGGCTCGGTGCGATGCGTTCGCCACCGTTGGCGAGAGTCTGGAAAATCGAGGCGGTATGAAGCACAGTTTGCGAATAACCTTGGCCAAACATCGTGGTGTACTGCTGGCGACGGTCCCAATTTTCAGGTTTCGCTAGCTGTCCCGCGCTTGCACCGTTAAGGCCGAGGTAAATCGGACTTCCCAGCCCGAACTTGCGCATGTAGTCATAGCGTTGTTTATTGGTCAGCTTGTTTCCGACCATCACCGTGCCGGTGTTGTAGGAACGTGCAAAGATTCCAGCGGCAGTCATGTCGTAAGTATCGTGCGGCAAGGAGTCGTTAATGGTTTCCTTGGTGACCGTGTACTTGTTCGGAACTCGGAATTCGGTCTCGGCCGTTACCGCTCCCTGATCAATTGCCGCAGCAAAGATGGCAGCCTTGCCGGTGGATCCTGGCTCAAAAGCACGGGTGATGGACACGGAACGGCGGAACTCCGGGTCGGTGGCGCCTGGGTCGTTGGGATCTAATTGTGCAGAGTCACCAATGGCGAGAATCTTTCCGGTCTTTACATCCTCAACTACTACCGAAACCCATTGTGCGTTGAATTGCTTCTGCTTCTTCTCGGCCTCACGCTGCGCGACGTAATTGACGTCGGAGTCGATGGTCAGCATGACGTCTTGGCCGTTAACCGCTGGGGTTTCTTCAACCTCGGTGACCGGAATACGGACACCGTCGGCGCTGACCTCAATCTTGCGGCTGCCTTCGGTTCCTTTAAGGTGCTTTTCTTGGCTCAGTTCTAAGCCTTCAGCACCGACCACTGATGTCTGGTCCTCAGAGTTTCGCACAAAACCAAGGAGTGGTCCGGCGATGACCCCTTGTGGGTACTGTCTTTCGCTACGCAGCAATGGAGAAAGGCGTGGGATGCCTACTTCCATAACTTCGTTTTTGACTTCAGGAGTGACACCTTTGGCAAGGACCACATAGCCTTTGGGCTTGGCACCGTCCTGCGGCTGAACGGACGCGGCGAGCTCAGCTGGATCTTGGTCGAGAATCTGGGCTAGTTCCTTGACCGCCTGGTCCCAGCCGATAAACTCGCTACCATTGGTGCCATCTCGCTTGGCACGGCGAAATTCATCCCGCTGGTCTCGCTGGTCAATGACCAAGTCGTAACGGTCCACGCTGACCGCCAGCAACGTACCGTTGCGATCAACGATAGAACCACGAGTCGGTGCGATCACCTCTTCGCGCTGGCGGTCTGCTTGCGCGGCATCGGCGACGGTTGAAGCGTTAATTCCCTGTACCCAGAACAACCGCCCCGCGATTGCTAAGAGTGCTGCCAAAGATAAGATGAGCAAAAAACGCATGCGCTTTTTTGCTGTGTCCAGTGCGGTCGAGCTCACGGTGATACTCAGTCCCCTCAACGTGGTTTCGTGACAGCGAGAATTACCGCCGTGGTTCTAGCTTAGAAAGCGAAAGCTAGTTCGTCGGGGATTTGATCATTGGTGCTGGGATCGTGCCGCCGTTGAGTTCGCTATCTTTGAAGACCGGTCGTCCGTCGTCGGCAACTTTACGAGTTGCCGTTTCGTCTTTCACTACAGACTTCGTGGAATTCTTCGAGTCCGCTGAATCCGCAGCCGACTTCGCATCATCTTTAGAGGCATTACCCACAGTAGGCACTGGAGCCTTGGACTCACTCTTCTTCGTGTCGGCCTTGGCCTTGTCGCGGATGCTCTGCCCCGGTAATGGCAGTGTTGCGTAATTGGCGGAATTGCCTTCCGCCTTCACTGCCTTATCGGCAGACTTCGTGATGGAGTTGTCATTGAGATCTACCAGACCAGGAGCACCTGGCGCCACTAAGCCCAGCGCGTTCGCTTTTTTAGCCAATGCCTGCGGAGCCGACAGCGATTGCGCCTCCTTGAGCAGTGCCTGGTTTTCTTGCGACAGCACGCGTTCCTGGTTTCGCAAAGACACAATGTCATATTGCCTTTGCGCTACGGACGTGTTCATCAGCACGAGCGTAACAATCACTGAAAAGGCGACGACGACAAGAGCAATCACCATGACCAGCATGGAACGCTTATTGGTCTCGTTAATACGCGGTACGAGTGAGAGCGTCACGCGCTGACGCGAATCAATCTCTGGAAGTCCACTTGCAGCCACTGGTTCCGGACGAACGGCGCGAGCAGTACTACCGTCGACAACCGTCTGTGCGGTCATTGCGGCGGTCTTAGTGACTCGACGTTGGGCTCGTTGGGTCATGGGCTAGCTCCTTTTCAGAACTCTTTCGACCGCTCGCAAGCGGGCCGATGCAGCACGTGGATTTTCTGCGATTTCTGCTTCTGTCGGCTTCTCGGTGCCCTTGGTGAGTACCTTGAATTCGGCTTTGTGCTCTTCCAACTCAACTGGAAAACCAGGAGGTGCCGAAGAGGTAGAACCCTTGACGAAGTGACGTTTGGTGATTTTGTCTTCGAGTGAGTGGTAACTCATGACGACCACCCGGCCGCCAATATTAAGTGAAGACATCGACGCTGGTATAGCCCGTTCCAGAACGTCTAGCTCTTCATTCACCGCAATGCGCAATGCTTGAAAAGTACGCTTGGCGGGGTGTCCTGAAGTGCGTGCTGCTGCGGCAGGTACTACCGAGCGAATAACCTCGACAAGTTGAGCTGTCGTCGTGATTCGTTCCTTAGTCCGCGCCTCAACGATTGCTGTAGAAATTCGACCCGCAAATTTCTCTTCGCCCCATTGCCGAATAATCCGCAGCAGTCGCTCACGGTCCAGATCATTGACCAGGTCTTCGGCAGTTGGGCCACCCGAGGTATCCATGCGCATGTCCAGGGCTGCATCGTAGGAATATGCAAAGCCTCGTTCACGCTCATCGAGCTGCAATGAAGAAACACCAAGGTCAAAAAGTACGCCGTCGATTCCTGGGAAACCCAGATCCTCCACCACATCGGAGATTTCGTCGTAGACCGCATGTACAAGGTCCACTCGATCTTCGAAGGGTTTCAAACGAGCTCCTGCAAGCTGGTGAGCCTGTTCATCACGGTCAAGACCGATCAGGTGGAGATTGTCGAAGCGTTGAAGGATTGCCTCGGAGTGTCCACCCATTCCCAGGGTGCAGTCCACGACAACGGCTCTGCGTCCGTCGGCATTGGCGCGCTCGATGCCCGGTGCCAAAAGATTGACGCATCGATCCAGTAATACCGGAACATGTCGTTCCGAAGCTGGTCGTTGTGAATCTTGATTCGGCACTGCGCCCCCTTTTCGCTGTTGTTGTTTCCGCTGGAATCAGATCCCCCTCCAACCTCGCATCGGTGGATTTGATCTGGATCCGGGGAAGTGGAGCCAGAGCAAGTCACCGCCAAGGTGGCTGGAGATCTCATCCCAGCGTTCTTGTTCTTGTGGAAAATACCGGAACCCGTATTGAGTTCTAGTCTTCGTCCGTTTCGGAAAATACTTCTTCCTGTTCTTGCAAGTACTGTTGCCAGGCTGTTGAGTCCCAAATCTCGATCCGGTTTCCCGCACCGATGACCGTCACTTCACGGTCAAGGCCCCCGTAGCTGCGCAATACCTGCGGAATCGTGACTCGTCCTTGCTTATCAGGCAATTCATCAGAAGCACCTGATAGGAACACACGCGCATAATCTCGTGCTTTGCGCGAAGTTAAAGATGCCTGAGCTAGTTGCTCATGCTGCTTCTCAAACTCGCGTTGGCTAAAGACATAGATGCAACGTTCCTGCCCTCGGGTTAGCACAAGGCCATACGAGAGATCCTCACGATATTTAGCAGGCAGAATGAGTCGACCTTTTTCATCGAGTCGGGGCGTGTAAGTTCCAAGGAACATGCACACCGCCTTTCCCGCAAAGTGGTCCAATAACCCAATTCCCTCTACTGCACTCCACTTTACTCCACAACCCTCCACTGTCAACGCAATCAACGCGGTTTCGCGAGGGGTTGGAATTAAAAATTGCCTTGATTTCGCGGGTTTTTCCCAGCTTCTTTTGTGGAGTGCCTAAGCAAGCATGGGTCGATAACTAAGGCGTTTGGGCGCAAAAAGACCGAGAAACCGCTGTTTATGAACGAAATCTTGGTTTGTGGAGCACTAGGGAGGGGTTCGGGGAGGAAAGTGGGGGTTGACGAAGAACCCCTCAAAACCCGTTTCCTAGGAATCTGCCGAGAATTACGCCGGCACCTGGCAAAGTCGATTAAAAGAAAAAAGAGGTGCAACCCCACAAAGGGTTACACCTCGAAAAGAAAACTCTATCCGTCGGACTGGTCCCGCTTACGCTGGTTCCATTTTTCTTCCAAACCGCTCATGAACGGTGAATTCCCCGGCCCCGATGGCTTGGAATTCGCCGGAGTCTTGACGCCTCCGACTTTGCCTTCCGCGGATTTAGCAAGAGCTAGTAGTACGCCAGCAAACATGGCTGCGAACCCGATAACGCCGACAATGATCAGCTGCTGGGAAATTCCAAAGATGAGACCGGCGAGTCCCACGATGACCAGAAGCGCACCAAGCGCAATGTTGCGCGTTGAAAGCCGACCTGTACTTGCTGGAGCTTTCATGCTGGAAGCGAAGCGACGATCCTCGTGCAGTTGCTTCTCCAACTGCTCCAATAGACGTTGCTCGTGCTCTGATAGCGGCATCGCCTTCTCCTTCCAATCACTTCCGTAGCGGTCCAACACCGCCTACAGGTATAACGCACAACCACTTGGAATCGTTCCCAATCGGTATTTGCTACCTACTCATTAGGATAGTCTCTTTTACCGCTCCCCTGCTAGTTGATCTTAAGCACTTTCAGGCAACTCCATCATTGTCAGTGGAAAGGCTATTTTTCTTTGGGCCGAAGGAACCGCGCTGGAGACAATCCAAAGCCGGGGAAACGCTGGCTTATTTCATCGGCAATTCTCTCAGCTTCGCGGGTTTTCCCCTCGATAGGGTCCAGGCTCAGCTGTATTCCCAGTTCAGGATCGCTTAACCTTTCCGCTTTGACTCCCACCAGCCTTACTGACTGAGATAGCGGAGTCATGCGGCGCAACAGTTCGAGCGCATGTTGACTTATAGTCGCCGAGGAGTCGGTCGGTACCGCCATGGACTTACTTCTAGTTACTCCCGTGAAGTCCTGATACTTGAGTTTCAGACCTACACCTGATGCGGCCTTACCCGAAGCACGCAGGCGTTGCCCGAGCCGGTGACCCAACCGCAGAAGTTCTTCTTCAAGCACTTCAACATCTTTCACGTCGCCAGAGAATGTATGCTCCGCGGAGATGCTTTTCTCCTGTCGAGTCGTTTGCACTTGGCGGTTATCGATACCGTGAGCCAGCAGATGCAATGATCGCCCGTGTTCGCCAAAGCGTTGAATCATTCGAGCTTGGGGCTCTATCGCAAGCTGCTCGATGGTTTCAATGCCGAGCGCGTGCAGCTGCTCCCCGGTTTTCTTCCCGACTCCCCACATCGCAGACACGGGGAGCTGATGCAAAAATTCCGTAGTTCTTTCCGGAGCGACAACAATTAGGCCATCCGGCTTCGCGTGTGTCGAAGCCAGCTTTGCCACGAACTTGTTTCTCGCGATACCTACGCTCGCGGGCAGGTTAAGTTCTTCGGCCACATGCGCTCGGATCTTATGTGCAATTGCTACCGGTCCGCCGTGTAATCGCATACTCCCGGTCACATCTAGAAAAGCTTCGTCAATACTTACCTGTTCAACCAGTGGCGTAATCGTCTCAAAATAGTTCATAATCTGCGCTGAGACGTCGGTATACACACTATGGCGTGGTTCGATGATCGTGGCTTGAGGCATCAAGGCCATTGCTTGGCTCATTGGCATGGCCGACCGTACCCCACGTGCGCGGCAATCGTAGGAAGCCGAAAGTACGACGCTACGGCCACCGGGGAATCCCACTATGACCGGTTCATTCAGCAGCTCTGGTCGGTCGCGAAGCTCTACCGACACGAAAAACGCATCCATATCCACGTGCAAAATTGCGCGGTTTTCCAGATCTGCCATATTCCCAGTCTAGTGAGCGTCCCGACGGTTCTGCGGATCACGAACGTTCTCGATTCTTCCGCGGTTCTCGTTCTCCGTGAGCGCGATACCCGGATGACTGTAGAGTTGACAGTATCCGTTAGTAGTTCACGCTTAGAAAATGGTTTTGCATGTCCTCGCCTGAACCTCTGTTAGCTCTGATACCTAAAGCTGAACAGATGAGTCGTTCTTATACCGATGCGGTCGCCAAGCTTCTGGAACAATTCTTGTCTTCAAAAGGTGAAGAAGTTGCTCAGATTACCTCCAGCGCCACTGAGATTGTTAGCAGCATCCAAGATTTAGTACGTGGCGGCAAGCGCCTGCGTCCACTATTTGCGTACTGGGGATTCCTCGGTGCTGGTGGAAATCCAGACGACGAGAATATCGTACGTTTGGGAGTCTCTTTGGAACTCTTTCAGGGGGCGGCACTGATCCACGATGACATCATCGACAATTCCGATACGCGCCGCGGCAAGCCCAGTGTTCATAAGAGATTTGAAGCCCAGCACTCATCACTGGGTTTGACTGGGGACGCTGCCGCTTACGGAATGGCAAGCGCCATCTTAACTGGCGATCTTTGCCTGTCACTGAGTGAAGAAGTATTTGCGGAGATTGATGGTCTCAATCCCGCGACTCGGTCCATTTTTAATAGAATGCGGCTGCAAGTCATGGCCGGACAGTACCTCGACGTCCTGGAAGAGTCCGCTGGTTCAGCCTATGACCCCGCTGAAGCAGTTAAACGCGCTCGAACTATCGTGCGCTTTAAGTCTGCAAAGTACTCGACCGAGAATCCGTTTTTGCTAGGTGGAGCCTTAGCTGATGCCGGCGCAGAAATGCTGGAAAACTATAGCGCGTTCGCGCTACCCCTCGGGGAAGCTTTCCAGCTACGGGACGATGTCCTTGGCGTTTTCGGCGACCCTTCTATCACCGGGAAACCAGCAGGCGATGATCTGCGTGAAGGCAAGCGTACCGAATTGATCGCCCATGCCTTAGCGAAGTCGGCCCCAGCTGAACGTGATTTCATCCAAGACCGACTCGGTGCCTCAGATATGAGTGATGCTGAGGTGAGCAGGCTAAGCAAGATTTTGCAAGATTCGGGTGCGCTGGCAGAAACCGAAGCGAGTATCAGCGAACTAACGGATCAATCCCTTACCGCGCTCAATCGCATCAGCGTCGCGGATCTGTCTGTCGCAGGGATGCATTACCTCAGCGAAATCGTCACCAAACGCAGTAAATAAGCTAGCTAGATTTCATATGCAGTTAACAGTGGCCGGCCACGAGGTTCTTCCTCGTAGTCGGCCACTATTAGTTCGCTGAGTCATTTACGGGACACCGTCAACATATTTTCGTTCAACCCCGCACGAGCAAAGGTCTCGAACATGTGGTTAACAACAACATGTTCGAGACCTAAGTTTTATGAAATCTTTACGATTACTTTGGCTCAGTTACCAAGCTAGAGCTTGCGCCCTACGTCGGATTTCTGTTTTGCGCCCAGTACGCAGGGCATTCATTGGCGTTCCAGGAAGTGATTCGTCTTCGGTGAATAGCCACGTGATGGCCTCTTCATCCGAGTACGCCGCATCCATCAGGACTGACAAGGTCCCTTTGAGACTTTCTACGACTGCGCCATCGAGAACGAAGTCAGCGGGGATTGAGCGCACATTTCGCTCTCCGATTCGTACAGAGATGATGGCTCGTTCATCGAGCAGCCGGTGTATTGCCCGGATATCGACATCAAGAATTTCGGCTAAGTCCGGCAGAGTCAGCCATTGGCCAACGATTTTTTGAAGTTCATTCACCTCTTAAGGTTCCCACAAAAAGGTAAACCGTGCAGAAACTTTTTCCCGACTCGCCACAATGGTTTCCTTGCGCCTCACTAGTAGTGTAAATTTTCATGTATCACTTTGATAACAATTTCAACACGAACCACATTGGCCCCGTAGTCAACGAAGACGTGTGTACGAAGCTGTTAC
The DNA here is from genome assembly GCA_003486025.1 of Micrococcaceae bacterium. Lineage (GTDB taxonomy): Bacteria > Actinomycetota > Actinomycetes > Actinomycetales > Micrococcaceae > Glutamicibacter. The sequence continues at coordinate 13,778 of DNHA01000280.1, forward strand.
CTACTCCACTGATTTTGAGGATTCTCTCCATGCCCCACGAATCGAGCAATGCAGCTAAGCATGCGCTAGGCGTCGTCGCCGGCGCAGCAATACCTGCCGCGGTGATCGGCAGTCTGGCCTTAGCTCCAGCCGTACACGCGGCACCTGTTTCAGTTCCACAGAGCCCGAACGTGCTTGCACCTAAAAGCGTCTCACCAGCAAGCCTAAAAATTGCTGAAAACCAAATCAAAGCTCACTTGCTTGTTTCACGCGTTTCAACTCTTGGCCTGCCTGCTCAGCGCAGCACCAAGGAGATTAAAGTTGAACCGGGAGCTTCCTTGTGGAGCATCGCCAAGGAATACAACACGTCGATCTCTGAACTAAAGAAGATCAACAATCTCAAGAATGACGTGATTGTCGCCGGAAAGACGCTCAAAGTCCCCGGCAATGCTTCGTCCTCCAAGAAGAAGTCTGCTGCGCAAACCGAGACTTCTTCCTACACCGTGCAGAACGGCGACACCCTAGGTGGTATCGCTGCCAAGCACGATATGAGCCTGTCCAGCCTCTTGAGCAAGAATGACATATCTGCCAGCAAGTTGATCTTCCCCGGCGATAAGCTCACCGTTGCAGGCAGTTCTAAATCTTCTGCTCCAAAGAACGATTCGCAGCGCAACACCTCGACCTCGGCTAAGGCAACGTACACCGTCAAGGACGGCGATACTCTCGGAGCCATTGCCATCAAGCACAATATGAGCTTGTCGACGCTGCTTAGCAAAAACAACCTCTCTGCTTCGAAGGCGATTTTCCCCGGTGATAAACTCACCGTTGCCGGCAAGTCAACAAGCAGCAACTCAGACTCCAAGTCGAGCTCCCCTAAATCAATATCGGGATCGGCGAACTACACGGTCAAGAGTGGCGATACCCTTGGTGGAATTGCTGCTAAGCACAATATGAGCCTGTCGACCCTGCTCAGCAAGAACAACATTAGCTCCGGTAAGCTCATCTTCCCAGGCGACAAACTTGTCGTTTCAGGTGGTTCCTCGGAATCTAAAAATACTGAAAAGAAGAGCTCACCAAAGAAGTCGAGCAACGCAAGCTATACCGTCAAGAGTGGTGACACCCTTGGCGGCATCGCCGGTCAGCACAATATGAAGCTGTCAGCTCTGCTGAACTTGAACCCTCAGGTAAGCTCGGAGACTGCGCTGAAGATCGGTGAGAAGCTCCGAGTCTCAGGTTCTTCGGTTTCGCCAAATGGCAACATTGAAAAGAAGAAGGACCGTAAAATCGGTAATTCATTCTTAGGCCGCACCTACCCGGATGCCACCGTCAACAATGCCAACGAGAATAAGAATTACCTCGATTCCGTCTCGGTCCCAAGCCGCGACGAGATGAAAGCAATGATTCGTTCCACGGCGAACAGCATGGGAGTCGATCCCTCGCTTGCCATGGCACACGCCATGCAGGAATCCGGCTTCGACATGCGTGCAGTATCCCCTGCTAACGCCCTTGGCGCCATGCAGGTCATTCCGAGTACCGGCGAGTGGATGTCATCGCGTCTAGGACGCGATCTGAACCTTCTGAAGCCTCAGGACAACGTCGCTGCCGGTGTTGCTACGATTCGTTTCAACTTGGATAACACCAACAGCCTGGATGAAGCAATCGCATCCTACTACCAGGGCCTGGGTGGAGTTCGAAAGTACGGAATGTTCGAAGACACCAAGCGCTACGTCGCTAGCGTCAAATCGTTGATGAAGCAGTACAGCTAGAAAATAGAAAATGCGGGTAAGTTCCTTTTCGGAACTTGCCCGCATTTTTCGTGCCCAGTCAAACTATTTAGACAGTGGGGTGATCCCTGCGATTTCGATGCAGCGGCATCTCAATGACAACCTTGGTCCCCTGCGGTTCCGACTGCATCCACTGAATTTCACCAGATAGCTCGCTGGTGACTAATGTGCGAACGATCTGCAGACCCAAGCCTTCACGCCGTGGACCTGCTGGCAGTCCATGCCCGTCATCTTGGATCACCACCCGTAACCAGTCTTTTCCATCGTGTCCGCTGTAGCGGTTAGCCAGTAGCCCGACCTCACCATCGCGATTCGCTAGCCCGTGTTCCACCGCGTTTGTGACCAGCTCGTTGATGACCAGCGACAATGGAGTAGCCAAGTCGGCATCCAGCATCCCGAATTCGCCTTCGCGCCGGGTCGCGACGCGTTGGCCAGGTGAGGCGATTTCGACGATCAGTCTGAATTGACGATCCATGAGATCATCAAATTTTACTGTCTCGTTCAGTCCCTTGGACAGGAAGTCGTGTACCGAGGCGATGGTCGAGACACGACGCATCGCTTGTTCGAGGCCTTGTCTTCCTTCGTCAGAGCTCATACGGCGCGACTGCATGCGCAGTAACGCTGCAACCGTTTGCAGATTATTCTTCACCCTGTGGTGAATTTCGCGAATGGTGGCGTCCTTGGTGACGAGCTCTTTCTCCCGACGCCTTAGCTCGGTGACGTCCCGGCACAATACCAAGGCACCCCAACGCTTGGAGTCATCACGAAGTGGAATGGCACGCAGGGAGAGAGTCACTCCAGAGAATTCCACTTCGGTACGCCACGGCATTTTGCCTTGAAGTACCAATGGCAAGGTTTCATCGACTACACGGCGGTCGCTAACCAGTGCCATCGTGAGATCTGCCAGTGGTTGTCCCTGGAGCACTTCGGCTGCTCCCAAACGGCGGAAGGCCGACACAGCGTTGGGGCTCGCATACTCCACCACACCGTCGACATTCAGCCTGATAAAACCGTCGCCCACTCGCGGTGCTCCACGGCGAGACCCGGTTGGGCTGGCAAAATCGGGCCAAAGGCCACGAGTGCCCATAGTCAGCAAATCATCGGCGCTCTGCCGGTACACCAGTTCAAGATTTGAGGGAGTCCGTGCTTGATTTGGATCGAAGTGCGAGGTGATCACCGCAACCGATCGCTGCTGGCGCACCAATGGGATCGCTTGGACCGAGGTGAGGCCGGAGATCAGTTCTGTGGTTGGTTGCTCGGCGGATTTTTGCACCTTCTGGCTATCCCAGGCTTGATCAACCATCATCCGCAGATCCTTGCGGATCCTTTCGCCCACGAAGTCCGTGTGGAATACCGTGTGGGACGTTGACGGCCGTACGTGCGCAAGAGCCACGTAGGAACCGTCCCCGGTGGGGAACCAGAGAACCAAGTCTGCGAATGCGAGATCCGAGATCAGTTGCCAGTCCCCCACCAGTAGGTGCAGCCAGTCCTCATCACCAGGCCCGAGATTTGCTCGTTGACGTTGTTGCTCGGTAATGAGGGCCATTAGCGGGTGTTACCTCCGGACGATGGAACGCAGAAGGCGAAGGGCTACAGACAGCGACGCCATGTCGTCGCGTCCGAGGCTGTTTACTTCAGCAAACATTGTCTTCGCACGATCAAGGTTAGCCGCGTTTGCCTCTTCCCAGGCTGCAACACGCTCTGCCGGATCGGCAATCTGTGCACCGTTATCCAACACGTTGCCGGTCAGGTCGACAAGCGTCGTGTACAGATCATCTCGCATTGCTGCACGAGCCAAGGCCTGCCAGCGGTCTGAACGAGGCAGCTTGGTGATTCGGTTCAGCAGTTCATCAGCACCGAATTCGTTGTAAAGCACGAAGTAGGTCTCGGCGATCTGCTGCGCCGAATACTCTGAGCGGCCCACCAATTCGGCAATATCCAGCAACGTGTAGGACTCAAACTGCGAGGCCCACATGCTGGCCCGGTGCTCATCGATTCCGTTGTTGATGGCATCTAGCTGCCACTCGGTGTATCGCTCAAGATCCGACCCCGTAAGGTAGGTCGGCAAGCTTTGACGTAGTTGGCTGACAATCGGCTCGTAAGTGCGGACGATGTCGTCCACCGGCTGCTGCTGATCGACGCGGTTGATGAACCAGCGGGTCGTCCGATCGAGCAAACGGCGCATGTCATGGTGTTGGCGTCCCCAGTAATCGACGTCGGTGCCGGCTCGCTGGACGTTGATCGCGGCGAACTGACGGTCGAAGCCGTAAACTTCGCGCAGTGCGGTGAACATCTTTGCGATCTGGACCTCGTTGGCACCAATCTCTTCCATGGCACCGAAGACATAGGTGACGCCACCGATATTGATCATGTCATTGGCGACAACCGTAGCGATGATTTCACGACGCAGTGGGTGCGTTTCCAACTGGTCTCCGAAACGCTCAACGAGCTGTTCTGGGAAGTAGCGGCGCAGCGTTGCCACGTAGTACGGATCGTCAGCCAGGTCTGATTCGGCTAGTGCGTGGGCGAGTTGAATCTTAGCGTAGGCGGCGAGCACCGAAATCTCTGGTGTCGTCATTACTCCACCGGAGTTCTTGCGCCCTTCGAGTTCCTCGTTGCTTGGGAGGAACTCCAATTCACGATTCAGATCCGCGTGCTCCTCCAACCACTGCATCAGCCGTTCGTAGGCCGGTGCCCAGACCGTGGCTGCATGCTTCTCGTTGAGCAGCAATACGTTCTGGTCAAAGTTGGCCTGCAGGACCAGGTCGCCTACGTTGTCGGTCATCGACAAGAGGAACGCGCTTCGTTCCTCAGCGGTCAGGTGTCCTGCCTTGATCTGGCGATCAACGAAGATCTTGATATTCACTTCGCGGTCAGAAGTATCAACACCAGCCGAGTTATCAATCGCGTCGGTGTTGAGCAGCACACCATTTTGCGCGGCCTCGATACGGCCCAGTTGGGTCATGCCCAGGTTTCCGCCCTCACCAATGACCTTGACGCGGATATCCCGTCCGTCAACTCGGATCGCGTCGTTTGCACGGTCTCCGACCTGCCCGTGAGTTTCGACGCTGGATTTCACATATGTGCCGATACCGCCGTTGTACAACAAGTCGGCCGGGGCCGACAAGATGGCCTTGAGCAATTCATTAGGACTCATCTTGGTTACCGAAGCTTCCAAGCCGAGAACTTCACGGACCTGTGCGTTGATTGGAACTGATTTCAGGCTTCGGGAGTAGACCCCGCCACCTTCGGAGAGCAGGCTCTTGTCGTAATCAGCCCAGCTAGAGCGCGGTAGATCGTACAAGCGCTGGCGCTCGGCAAAAGCCGCTTCTGGTTCAGGATTTGGATCCAAGAAAATGTCGCGGTGGTCAAAGGCCGCCACCAGCTTTACGGTGCGGGTTCGCAGCAGGCCGTTGCCGAAAACGTCACCGGACATGTCACCCACGCCTACGGCCGTGAATTCTTCACTCTGTGTGTCCACGCCCAGNNCGCTTAACCGATTCCCATGCACCGCGAGCGGTAATTCCCATGCCCTTGTGGTCATAGCCCACCGACCCGCCGGAGGCGAAGGCGTCGCCTAGCCAGTGGCCCTTATCTTGGGAGATCGAGTTTGCGATATCAGAGAAACTTGCAGTTCCCTTATCCGCTGCGACAACAAGATATGTATCGTCGCCGTCACGACGCACTACATTCTCCGGGTGCTCGACATGCTCTCCGTTTCCATCAGTGATCAAGTTGTCCGTCAGGTCCAACAAGGTTTTGATGAAGACTCGGTAGGAAGCTTTTCCTTCTTCCATCCAAGCTGCACGGTCCACGGCAGGATTAGGCAGTTGCTTAGCGTAGAAACCACCCTTGGCACCGGTCGGAACAATGACTGAGTTCTTCACCATCTGTGCCTTGACCAGACCCAGAACTTCGGTGCGGAAGTCTTCTCGGCGATCCGACCAACGTAGGCCGCCGCGAGCTACCGCTCCGAATCGGAAATGTACGCCTTCTACACGCGGCGAGTAGACCCACATTTCGTATTTCGGACGCGGGAATGGTGCGAAGTCGATTTCTTGGGGAGCCAACTTGAAGGCAAGCGCCACACCGTCGGTGAAGTAGTTGGTGCGCTTGGTCGCTTCGATGACCTTTACAAATCGGCGAAGAAGGGTATCGGCATCTAAGGTCGGTACATTCTCCAGCGCTTCGGTGATCTGGGCATGGGCCTGGTCGCGTGCAGAAGTCGACGCCGCGGCGGACAAGGAAGGATCAAAGGTTGCCTGGAACAGGGCAACGATTCCGTGAGTTACCGCGGAATTGTTCACCAGAGTCGATGCAATGAATCCCGTGGAATTCGAGATACCAAGCTGCAATAGGTAGTGAGCATAGGCACGGAGCATCGCCACTTCTTGCCAGGTTAGGCCCTCGCGCAGTACTAGAGCGTTCAGCTTGTCCGATTCAGCTGCCGAGCGAACCACTGCTGAATATGCATCGGCAAGTTTGCTTTCGATTGCAGTGAAGTCAATTTCGGGATCAACCTGCAAACCCATGTCGTAGATGTAGCGTTCCCCCAGACCGTCTGGGCTCAACTCGAATGGTCGTTCGTCGACGACGTCCAGTCCAAGGTCTTGAAGTACAGGCAGGATGCGTGAGAGCAGCAATGGACGATCAACAAAGATCTTCATGCGTTTGGTGACCGGAGAGCTTTCGTCAAAAGGTGCGTCGTAGAACGAAACTACCGGCCCCTGATGCTCCGGGTCATTCAACTCGGTGAGCAAGTCTATGTCGGCCAGTGCATCTTCAATTTCGAATTGCACTTTGTAGGCCTCGGGGAAAGCGCCGGCCCAAGCGTTTGCCAACTGGTTGGCGTCTCCCGAAGAGAGGCTAAGCCGTGCGGTGTCGGTGATCGCATCGCTCCAAGAACGAACAGCCTTGGCGATCCGGTCTTCCAGTGCCTTGCGGTCCACAACCGGGGCAAGCCCGTGGTGTTGCAGGCGCAGGCGGTAGAAGAGGCGAACCAGAGCACCGGCGCCAAGTTGTGCCTCGTATTCGGTGGATACGGGGTTGAAGCTTGAGGCAAGTTCCTTTTCAATACGCTGGCGCACATCGGTTGAGAATCTGTCACGAGGCAGGTAGACCATTGCGGTCACAAAGCGCCCGTAAGAGTCGGTGCGCAAGAAGACAGAGGTACGCCGGCGTTCCTGCAGCCGCAGAATACCCAACGCTATCTCGGTCAGTTCTTCAATCGAAATCTGGAAGAGTTCATCGCGCGGATAAGCTTCCAGAATCGTGACGATGTCCTTGCCCGAGTGTGAATCGCCGGCAAAGCCAGTATTTTTTAGTACTGCGTCAACCTTTTCACGAACCACCGGCACGGTTTTAACGCTTGAGGTGTAAACTTTCGAAGCGAAGAGGCCGATGAAACGACGTTCACCGTTGACCTCGCCGTTAGCATCAAAGCTCTTCACACCCACATAATCGAGGTAGACCCCGCGGTGCACCGTGGAGCGTGAGTTGGCTTTGGTAATGATTAAAGCGCTCTTATCGCGGGCCATGGCACGTCCGCGCTTAGTCAGATGCTGTGGACCCTGGTTCTCCACTTCACGCATGAGACCTAGACCGCTGCCTTCTCGGGCAACTAGAACATCTTCACCGTGCTCGGTGCTGAGATCGTAGTGGCGGTATCCCAAGAAGGTGAAGCGGCCATCAGACATCCAGTTCAGCAACTCAACGGCCTGATCCAGTTGCGCGATGTCCCCCGCGTTTGCGGTCTGCGGCAAAGTTGCTGCGATGTCTTTGGCACGGTCAAGCATGGCTGGCCAGTCTTGGACTGCAATACGCACATCCGACAAAACCTGATTCAGATTTTCGACGATGGTCACGGCTTCTTCGTCGCTCAGATCCCGAGCGACCTCCACCGAGATCCACGATTCAACCTTGGTGTGGGTATCAAGAGAGGTCAGCGTACTGAGGTCTGACAGTGCGGCAGTATCGCCACTGGCAACGTGCTGCAATCCAGAGTGGGACAGCTTCGTGATGAACCCAGTGTTGCGGTCGCGCGAGACCACGAATGTCGGGTGGACTACCAGCTGGATGGGCGCCGAAAGACGAACCAATTCCGCGGTGACGGAGTCAACCAGAAAGGGCATGTCATCGGTGACGATATGTACCACCGAAACGCCGTTGTTGCGGGTGATAGATACGTTAGCGGTGTCAACGTCACGGCCATATCCAATTTCCAGGTGTGCAGCCACTCGCGCTTCGAGTTCGTCGGGCGTGTACGCCGCAACATCCTCTTGAGCGGTTTGGCCATAGTACTCGCCCACCAACTGCGTGGTGAGTGTCGCATCCATAAATGATTCTGACATGCTGGATTCCGACGAGTTCAAGTGAACGCCTCCAAGAACGAAATTCTTATCAATCCGCGTCTTTGCGGATCTCCGATGGATTCCACACTACCGTGTTTTCGTTTGGCCAAGTTCATGCCTTTAGCCAAATCGACGGCTCAACCGTTTCTTCCCGTTATCCAAAGATTTAATGCCTGCCAAACCCTTGATTTCAGTACGCAATGTACTTTTTGGGGCAATTTCAGCCAAAGGTGATCCAGCCAGCAACGCGGCGTTGCAGCTGACGACATCCAGCGGAAGATAGCCAGCGATAGTATGGCGCGGTCCAAAGCGGTCCCATGCTTCCAAAAGCCGGCGTTTGGGGCTGTGGCCAGTATTGGCAGTGCCAAGCTTGTTGAAAAGAATTTGAAGTTCAACACCCGGAATTTGTTCTTCAAACTCATCGATGGCTCGAAGTGCACGGGGAATTCCCACGCTATCGGCAGCAACAACCATAAAAACTTCATCAGAACTACGCAGCATTTCTACAGTTACCGCATTGCGCTGCGGTGCTTGCGTGTCGAAGCTGAGCTGCTCATCTAATTCAATGGGAGATGCCACGTCCAGAACCACTAAATCATGATGCTCGCGAAGCACTTCAGTGGCACGGCGTAAAGCTGAAGCCCGCACTTCTGGCCACCTACTTGCTCGGGGTAGACCCGTGGCCACTTTGATGACGGCAGCTGCAACCTCGACGCTCAGACACGTAGCAAGTAGCCGGGCAGGCTCTTTGGATCCCGAATCTATGACACGACACAATTGGGCGATAGAAGCTGACTCATCCAATAATCCCAGTTGTATCGAAATCGAGGCAGCGAAAGTGTCCGCGTCGACGATCACCACTGATTGCCCACCAAGGCCCGCTTCTACCGCATAGTTCAATGCGACGGTGCTTCTCCCGGGCGCACCTGGCGCTCCCCAGAAACACACGATCTTTCCGGCAGCGTGAGCGGCTTCTTCCGTGTTTAGTGCCGAGTTCCCCGTATTCCGTCCCGCTGGATGGGTCAGTTCACGTAGCGTTCGCAGTACCAGTGGTTCCAATTCAATCATCGAGATGCTTGGTTCAACTTCCAGAAGCCCGGTAATAATGTTCTCGGTCCTCGGTTTGTCGTCCAGGAGCACCAAGACCGTTCGTAGCGCGGCTATTGCATCGATCTGTTCCACAGGAGGCAGTAGCTCGCGGCCTGAAACTAACAGCACGTCTACTGCACCAACGGCACATACCGCTATCGCTTCCGCAACATCTTCGCACACGCGTGTCACTATTAGTTCGCCTCGATAGCCCTCGATTTGACGCACGACATGCTCATCATTTCCTAAGACCACAACGGTGATACTCATTGTTGGGTACCGGCAGGATTATAGATAACAATAATTCGCGACTCATTAGCCAGCGCTTGGAGCAGAGGTTCAAGGTGAGTCGGTTCGACCAGCAATTCCAGATTAGTACCAGTTTGGCTCACCAATCCACCAGCTCTGGCGACCCTTGCGGAGACCTCAATCATGCTCGCCAGCTGTTCTGGCACTCCATACGTTGATCCTGCTTTTTCACGCCGCGCGATCCACACATCCACAAAACTTCCCGGCGTGATGGCTGGTGTCAGATCTGCTGGAAGTTCAATATTTATTGGACGACGTGAACCTAAGTCATTATGGGTGATCGAGGAGTTCGGGATGAACTCGCCCGCTCCGATAAACGTGTTCGCGCGTGCCTCACGAATCAGTTCCGGGTTCGCTGCTAGATATTGTGCGCCGGACTCACCAAGTTGGACGTTTTCAATTCTGAGGTTTTGGAGTGTCAACTCTTCTCCAAGGGTAATATTGGCACCTGCGACATAAACCTCAGTCGTGTGGTTCAGCTCGCGGACCAAATATACGGTGCCAACCACCGAAGCGACCACCAGTACTGCGCCCAGAGCAAGTCTAGGATCCTTCCACGTCGGCCGCTTGACCCGGGCCGCTGTTGTTGAACGAGATGCGCTACTGCTCTGTTCACCAATCATTGTTTTTCCTTTGACCGCGCTAGTTAGTTGTTTCGCGAGCCTACGACAACTTACGCACGCTGTGAAGCCTTATCCGTCAAGCTGTGGATTAAATCGACTCAGCGACTTGGACCCATCCAATGGTTTCCAGAGGTAGAAGCTGATATCCGGTAATACTGCGATCACGTGCATATTCATCACGCGGATGACTAGCGATAATGAGGAAGTCCGCCCCTACCTGCCACAAGGTTCCTTCGGCAATCATCTGGCCGCTGACATCGTAAATAACCACTCGTTGACGATCGCGTAATACACCACGAACTACGGCCGCAAATTTTACCGGGGACAAACGGCCCAAATGATTTAACTTCATCGATGGCAATCCGATCGATCGCAATGCCGGCCAGCGGACGACCCACCGCGTCCCGTCGCTTTCCAGACAGAAATATTCGGTGGCAACCGGTCCAAGCCGGGCGTTGAGTTCCACTCCCCCGGTTAACTTGACGTCCACGCTTGAGCTCTGCAACTCCAACAGCCGGTTGCGCATGCGTTCAGTAGCGCGCTCAACTCTGATACCTTCAGCTACCTCATCGCGTAATTGCGCTACATGCTGCGCTTCCGCTTGCGCCTCGAGGTCTTCAAAGAATGATTCCCACCGCATGCGCCAACTGTACGAGAGAAGAGTTTTTTGCGAAACCCTCTTCCCTAAAGTCGATTAAAGTGTAATGATCGATATCTAATCGCATCAAATTACATCTAACTCATCCAATCGAGGCAAAGTAATGATCCGTCACAGGAAGACCTTCATCCTTTGTTTGCTAGTCTCCGCTTGCTCTGTACTGGCTTTCACCGTGCTCGATTGGGTGCGATCTGTCCGACCGCGCTTCGAAGCGAACGGCGACCTCGTGCAGAACTCACTCGTTCTTTTTCTCTGTGCGACAGGCATCTGTGCGTTGACGGGCCTACTCATCTACGCGACGCTTCGCATCGCTGTCCTCGCAGCACGACGCGGACATACCGGACTCTTAGATCTCTTTTGCAAGGTAGCCCCCACGCTGACCCGTCGGGTCTTAGGCTCCGTGGTGGGCACCAGCTTGGCTTTCGCTTCCAGTGGGCTCGCCCAAGCCGACACATCTTCTTTCCCACAGGTATCTTCTTCGCAGAGCGAAGAACTTGCGGTGTTTTCAGCAGACAGATCTGCAGTGAACGCCCAGCCCAATACGACAGTTCCCACCCCTGGCTGGCTGCCCGGCTCGCTAAGTATTCCAATGAATCGGTTGATGGGTTCGGGACAGGAGCGCAACCGGCCAGAACGCGATAACGAAGTAGTGATCGTTACTTCAGGGCAAACGCTGTGGAGCATTGCCCAAGAAATGTTGCACAGCAACGGATCGCCTGTAGAGGTTGCCAAATTATGGCCGCAAATATACGAAATGAATCGCGAGGTGATTGGAGAAGATCCGAATATGCTTCAGCTCGGTCTAGAGCTGAAGCTACCCGTTATCGATTAAGAAGGAAACCAAAGTGAGTATTCAATCAGAGACGATCGCTATACGCAGGGCCGAAACGGTCAACAGAACTTGCGTCAATGTTCCGCTACGTATCGCTTCAGGACATCGTGAGAATAATAAAGCGAGATCGCCCCAGCAAATTTCGCTGGCAATGGATCGGATCTTCCGCCGTCCTGCGGTGGCTACCTCTGAACGCAAGACCGTAATTGAACTCTCACACGCTGTATCTCGAGCCGTCTTCGAGATCATCGCCGGCTACCGCTCGGTGGGCCAACTAGCGTTTGTGATGGAACCCGAATGCGTGAAGAAACTTCGCGCCCAAGCGATTTTGCAAACCGGAGGATACACACTTCAACCCGAGCCCGGCACGAGTCATGGGCATGTCCGGTCCCTGCACCTTTGGCCAACGCTTTCCGGAGCCTATGAATGTTCGGTAATTGTTGCGTTTAAACACCGCGTCCGCGCCGTAGCTCTCAGAATTGAGCCATGGCACGGACGGTGGCAAATCACAAGCGTCGAAATGCTTTAGCGACGCTTGGCCTTCTTGTTTTTCTTCGCTGCCTTAGCCGGGTTGGAAGCCTGTTCAGCCTGTGTGCTAGCTTCGCCGTCTTCGTCGGGCCCGGTGAACTGCAAGTTCTTTGGAGAAGCTGGCGTTTGCACCGCCGCAGGGCCGCCCGTATTGGCCTCGGTGCCGGTAGGAACTTCGAGGTTGAACAGCGTTCCGATGCTTTCCTCGCGAATGGATTCCATCATCGTCTGGAACATTGTGAAGCCCTCGCGCTGATACTCGACCAACGGGTCACGCTGTGCCATGGCACGAAGGCCGATGCCTTCCTTGAGGTAATCCATTTCGTAGAGGTGCTCTTGCCACTTGCGTCCAATGGTGGAAAGCACTACGCGGCGCTCGAGGTCACGCAGAACCTCAGAGCCGATAGCATTTTCACGAAGTTCATATTGGTACTTAGCATCGGAAAGAATTTCCGTCTCCAAGAACTTTGGCGTTAGATGTCCCAGGCCGTTGACCTCTTCGACAACCTCATCGATGGTCAAGCCAATGGGATAGAGCTGCTTGAGGTTCGTCCACAGCAGCTTCAGATCCCAGTCATCAGGATTGCCAACCAGAGTCACTTCATTAACCATGGCGGTGACAACATCTTCGAGGAAGTGGCCTACCTTCTCATCGATATTGGCACCTTCCAGGATGGCACGACGATCAGCATAAATTGCTTCACGCTGACGGTTCATCACGTCGTCGTATTTCAGCACGTTCTTACGCTGTTCAGCGTTTACGCCCTCAACCTGAGCCTGAGCAGATTCGATTGCCTTGGAAACCATTTTTGATTCGAGTGCCACGTCATCTGGCATCGATGGATTGTTCATGATGCGTTCGGCCATGCCGGAATTAAAGCGTCGCATCAGGTCATCGGTCATCGACAAGTAGAAACGTGATTCGCCCGGGTCACCCTGGCGGCCGGCACGTCCACGAAGCTGATTGTCGATTCGGCGCGATTCGTGCCGCTCGGTTCCCAGGACGTAGAGTCCGCCGAGTGAGGTGACTTCTTCGGCTTCGCTGGCGACGGTCTTTTTGGCCTTCGCAAAGACTTCGTCCCATAACGTGTTGTATTCTTCGGGATTATTCTCGGGATCCAGTCCGCGGCGTTCCATCTCCGCCACTGCGAGGAACTCGGCGTTACCACCGAGCATAATATCGGTACCGCGGCCAGCCATATTGGTAGAGACAGTAACGCCATTTTTACGACCTGCCATGGCGACAACGGCCGCTTCACGTGCGTGTTGCTTAGCGTTCAATACCTCATGGCGGATTCCTCGCTTAGCAAGCAGACGCGAGAGATACTCGCTCTTCTCCACGCTGGTGGTACCGACAAGGATTGGCTGTCCACTAGCATGACGTTCGGCGATATCTTCTACGACGGCGTCAAACTTGGCGATTTCATTCTTATAGATCAGGTCAGCCTGATCGTTTCGAATAGCCGGGCGGTTAGTCGGGATTTCCACCACGCCGAGCTTGTAAGTGCTCATGAACTCGGCGGCTTCGGTCTGAGCCGTACCGGTCATGCCCGAGATCTTTTCGTACATGCGGAAGTAGTTCTGCAG
>DNHA01000280.1:27600-27892 GCA_003486025.1 Micrococcaceae bacterium
AAGCTTGTCCTTTTTGAACAGTTCCCTGGCCTTGATGGCGTTATTCAGGAAACCGATCAATGGGGTGTTGTTCGACTCGTAGAGGTTGTCGATGCCTAAATAGTCTTCGACTTTTTCGATGCCTGCTTCGAGTACGCCAATGGTGCGCTTCTTCTCGTCGACCTCATAGTCCTCATCGCGGTCAAGCCGCTTCACGATTTTAGCGAATTCGGTGTACCAGCGGTTGACGTCGCCCGAGGCCTGGCCCGAAATGATCAGTGGCGTACGAGCCTCGTCGATCAGGATCGAGTCG
>DNHA01000280.1:27965-37619 GCA_003486025.1 Micrococcaceae bacterium
TCGTTATTCGTACCGTAGGTAATGTCGTTTTCGTACTGCTTACGGCGAGCCGCAGGATCCATATTCGACAAGATGCAACCGCAGCTCAGGCCGAGGAACCGGAAGACGCGTCCCATAAGCTCTGATTGGTACTGCGCGAGGAAGTCATTGGTCGTCACCACGTGGACGCCCTTGCCGGTCAGCGCATTGAGGTAAGCCGGTGCTGTCGCAACCAAGGTCTTACCCTCACCGGTCCGCATTTCAGCGATATTTCCCAGATGCAATGCGGCGCCACCCATGAGCTGTACGTCAAAGTGCCGCATGCCAAGGACACGGTCGGAGGCTTCGCGCACCACGGCAAAAGCTTCCGGAAGCACAGCTTCGAGCGTCTCGCCTTCGGCTAGACGAGCACGGAACTTATCGGTTTCGGCTTTAAGCTCCTCATCCGACATTTCGCGAAATTCGTCTTCCAACGTATTGATCGTGTCGGCGTAAGTTCGAAGAGTCTTTAAAGTCTTCTTGTCGCCGGTACGTAAAATACGCTCTAGCAATGATGCCACGTGGTAGCTCCCAATATCTCAAGCACAGTAAATTCTGGCGTCTTTAGTCTACGTGAGGAAAACAGCACCATCTGCTATTTCCCGGGGCGGTTTGATGTTCTACAAGCGAAAAAGAACTGCGCTGACAGGCTGTTCACAGAAAATATTTCACCTCGCCTAAGCCGAGCCACCGGGCCATGCGCGCAAGTTCAAATTCGAGGGCTGCAGCAACATCAGCAGGTGCGTGGCTCTCGTAATGCACCGAATTTACCTGCAATTCGCCACGCGCGCGGTCCGCTTTCAGATCGACCCTACCAATGAAGCGGTCACCGTAAAGCATCGGAAATACATAGTAGCCATACCGCCGTTTCTCCTTGGGGACATAAATTTCGACACGGTATTCGAAATCAAAAAATAGTTCGAGGCGCCGCCGATTGAAGACCATGGAATCGAATGGGGCCAATAAGCGCAGATCGGGTCGAATATTCCGCTGAATTTTCGTCTCTGGAAGCAGATAGCACTGTTCGTTGATGTTTTGAACTTGCGCCTTCTGGACTACTCCTTGCTCTGCTAGAGATTCCAAAGCTGTTCCTACTTCCTTGAGCGGAAGTCGGAAGTACTCTGCAATACAGTGCTTAGTCCCGATCCCCTGAGCCGAAAGGGATTCCAGGACTAGCCTTCGCAGTGCTTGTTCTCGAGCTCTGTTTTCTGCATTTTGAACAGAAGGCAGGACTACTTGCCCTAAAGCGAATAATCGTTCAAATCGTGAGTTTCTGCCGAGCGCGAGAATTTTTCCTTGAGCGAAGAGCGATTCAGTGACAATCTTGGTGTCGTTCCAATTCCATCCCCAATGTTCTCGCTCTTTCATCGCCGCTACGTCCAGAGCAATACTCAATTCACGAGCACTGGTGCCGGGGTGTGCTTCGAGATAGATAAGCACCCGGTCAGCCAATGCTCTGAGCTCACTATCAAAATTTTCCGAACGGTCTACCCAGCGGCGGCGCTGCCACGGAATAAGGTCCGGCACCAGGTCGCTGCGCACATAACTGGCCTCATGAGCCCAGTATTCGGTGATTGGCCCATGCTGCTGCGACACGAGCGTGTCTAATAGCTTGGTGTCGTAATGGCCCAATCTGGCAAACAGCGGAACGTAGTGGGCGCGCTTGACCACATTGATGGAGTCAATCTGTAATTGCGCAATACTGCCAAGGGTCCTTTTGAGCTGTCTTGTGGAGATCTTTGCTTCGGTTCGGGGGCGGGACAGACCTTGGGCGGCCAACGCAATTCTGCGGGCTTGAGATAAGCCCAGAGTGCGTTGACCGCCCGAGTCGTTCGAGTTGATAATGGCTAACCCTCTGTTGCCAAAGCCTTATCGCGGTAGCCGCGAATTTCGGTTGGCAGTTCGTCGCTTTCGCTCAATGACGGGTCAAGGGTGATCACACCGTACTGGTACTGGGTGCGTCCGTAAACTACCGAATGAGCACCGGAAGCTTCATCGATGAACAGGTAGAAAGGGTGCCCAACTAGTTCCATGCGGTCTACTGCATCATCGACGCTCATGACTTCTGCTGGGAAGACCTTGCGACGAATGACAACGGGTGAGTACTCCGCTTCCTTCTCGTTGGCCTGAGCCTCAGCGGTTGCCTGTGCTTCAAGAGTCTCTTCAACCAGCGACTTGCCGCTTTGCACTACCGGCAGCGTACTAG
Source organism: Micrococcaceae bacterium (assembly GCA_003486025.1). GTDB lineage: Bacteria > Actinomycetota > Actinomycetes > Actinomycetales > Micrococcaceae > Glutamicibacter. The sequence goes on from DNHA01000280.1 coordinate 30,190, forward strand.
TCGCCTCGTGAACAGCGATCGGCGCATGGTTTCCACGATGCACTTTCTTCTTGTCACGTGCCTTGCGCAGTCGTTCAAGGAGCTTTGCGAATGCAATGTCGAATGCCGCAAATTTATCGGCGCCACGAGCTTCGGCACGAATCGCCGGCCCCTTGGAAACGACGGTCAATTCGACGCTGAGCCCTGTGCTCTGATTGCGGGCATGTGTTTCCTGGACGACTTTCACATCGATGCGCTGGACCTTGCTGGCCAGCTGATCAACTTTCGTGATTTTCTCGTCCACGTACTCACGGAATCGATCCGAAACGGTGATATTACGTCCGCTGTAATTCAGCTCCATGGTGTCCTCCAATAGGGAGTCGGGTGACACAACAGCCCGGGGGTTTCCTCCCCCAAAGGCTGAAGATGGGCCTTCGCTGCATCTGTGATGCAACCCATACTTCACCCTATGCCACTTCCGCCAAGATTCAAGTACCCAACCGCTACATTTCATATCGCGTTCAGCGAAATCGCTTAGTCCGCTTCATCGCTTGGGGGTTTTGTATAGGCAAGAACTACCGCACCGACCACATCGTAACCGGCATCAAAACAGGCAACCGCCGCTTTGCGCAGCGTAGCTCCGGTGGTCGTTACATCATCTATGAGCAGGATCGGCTGGCCCAATCTTGTGGGAACTTCGGCAATCAACGGCGAGTCGCCGCCGCGTCGAGCCGAACCCGACTTAGATTTTTGCGCGCCGCCCAGAAGATGCCCGAATCGATAGTGCAATATGGGTGCCGTTTGAGTGTGCGCAGCCAGAAGACGCCTGCGCTGCGCCTGATGCAGAATCACCTGGACCGGTCGATAACCACGAGTACCTATGGCACGCACGGAGCTGGGCATGGGAACCAGCAATGTGGGTTGATCGAACAACCGAGGAGGGCAGGCAGTGTTAATCGTGGCGGCCAGAAACGGCGCAAATTCTTGTGCCAGAAAATAGCGTTGCTGATTCTTGAAGGACAGGATCGCGCGGGCCAACTCATTGCGATAAATGCCGGTCGCGCTGACCGGCAGCTGCCATTGAAGACTAGGTAGCTCAACATAGAACTGGAGCTGTTCTCCGAGCGGGGGCAAAAATAATTGCTGATGAACCTTGCGCCGGCATTCGGGGCAAAGTCGAAAATCGGCACGCTCGCAAATTGCGCAACTTGCAGGCAAGAGAAGGTTCGTCGTTTCGCGCACCGCAAACATCAGCCACCCAACACTGCGCGAATGCACCTGGGTGTCTAGAAAATCCAGTAGGCGTGGCGGAACCGGCATAGCTCAAGCATGGACGTGCTAGCTTCGTTCGCCGTGAACTTTTGGCAGTTTGTGGACTCAGCCCGGGTAGGCGACGTCTTTGGCATAGTCATCCAGTGCATGCCAGGAGTTACCTACTCGGGTGTAGAGCTCCTCGCTGGTTTCAGCGTAAACCGGACGCAGATCGCCTACACCGGAAGTTATACCTGTCATTCCCAGGAGAAGTCCCAAGCGTTCCGAACCATGTTCAAAGGTCAGCTGCTCGGCAGCTACCTGTTCGGTGTTGCTCAGTTTAGCCACGATAATTGACCGGTCCGAGTCCCAGACTGCCGTTGATACCGGTACGGAGGGGTAGACCTTCATTGGTTCATCGCTCAGGCCACGCGGGACACCATCGGCGTCACGCACAATTCCAGCGATATACACTGTTGAGTCGTTGTTTTCCTCGGCGACGATCAACGCCCTGGCTCCATCGCGGGAAATCGATAGCGAGGTGACTTTCGTATCCTCAAGCCACGACACGCTAATCGGGCGGGCTTCACCTTGGCCGGCCACGTCTTCCGGAATTACCAGCAAGGGGTGCTCCGCCGCGTTATCCGCTGTCCAGGTCCAGCCAGCCACATCAATCGATGGCCGGATAAAGGCCCCGCCCGTTGCGGCCAGTCCCACTCGTCCCCGCTCATCGATTGTCATCAATTGAGTGGATTTTCCGTTCAGGAAAGCATACCTATTGCCGACTGCTGACATGGCCGGGTTGCGCGGGTGATAAGCCGAGATATCCGGCACGCCGCCGACGGGAATAATCGAACGTCCCTTGACGTAGACAAGTGACTCGTTGGAGATCGCGATGAGTGTGTCTGGAGTACTTGGATTAATTTGCGCGGTAACAAAGTTCTCCGCTGGAGCACCCAGCGTTACTTCGGTTTCTTCTTGCAGCATGCGCACAGTACTGACCGAGGACAAGTCGGTAAGGGTTTGCTCTAGTTGTTGCTGCATCAATTGCTTCGCACGGTCGGTGGATTCCCGAATGCTTTCGGCACTAAGATCAACCGTCGCCACACCGTCTTGTACCGGGACTGCAGAACGCACTAGAGTGCTGGCTGGCGAAAAGGCAGAAACTACAGCGTTCTGCAAATAGGGTGCGGGGCCGGCAAGCAGCGCTTCCACCATGGACGTCGTGGTGCCGGCACCAGAAGTAAACCACCGGACATCAGGCACCAAATAGTTGAAACTGGAGTCGTAAAAATAAATTGTCTGTGGCGAGAAAATCTTGCTGAAGGAGCTTGACTCGAGCATGATGCCATCTGGAGCTTTTGAGATCCGCCATTGGTCGTCGACCTTGGTCACTTCAACGTCCACCGCACGGGTGGAGTGCTCGGGTTCTTGGGTATAAACACCCATCGCATCGATTTCGCCCGATATTTCAAGCTGTATCGTGTACCGGTTGCTTTCTGCCCCGGTCAACACGTTCATGGCCTCGTAAATCAGGGTGCGGCTATCGCCTCGCCAGTCGGCACCCAATTCGGGAGTCATGAATTCGCGCGACAGCGCATAATCTTCAAGGACCGAACGCCCCGCCTCAACAAACCCCTCAACGATACGCCGCGCATCTGATCCCTCAGTGGGACCTTGCGCGTCAAAGCGGAACGGCTGGGACTCTTCTTGGTTAGACTCGGCCTCGATCTGCTGCACCATCGAGTTGCGCGGAATAGTAGCGCAACCAGAGAGCACTAAGAGCCCAGTGAGGAAGACTGCCAGGAGCTGAGGTAGACGAAGGCGCATTATTTACTCTCCCCTTGGCTGTCTGTGGGATCCGTGGGTTTGAGGGAAATTTCATCCTCAATGAGAATATCTTCGTCATCCAGGATAAGCGGGGTGTAACCGATTTTTGGCACTTCGCCGGTCAGCGGGAAGGAGTCTCCAAGCAACCCTACGATTTCTTCGGTCACCGACGGTTCTAGTGGTAGTGGCGATGAGGAGATGGAATCAAATTTTGTCCGAGGCAAGGTCAGGCGGAATACTGATCCAACACCTTTTTTCCCCCAGGTTTCCAAGCGTCCGTCATGCAGGCGAGTGTCTTCCATGGAAATGGAAAGTCCCAGTCCAGATCCGCCCGTGGTCCGAGCGCGAGCCGGATCTGCACGCCAGAACCGATCAAAAACGTGCTGGCTGGCTTCGGGGCTCATGCCGATGCCGTAGTCACGGACGGTGACCGCAACCGAGCTGTCGTTCTGCCCGATGGTGATATCAATCGGGTTCTGCTCACCGTGCTCCACGGCGTTCAGCACGAGGTTTCGCACAATGCGCTCGACNNCCACGCGACGCGGATCAAACTCGGCAACGCATCCCTCAGCCGGAGCATTAAATCGAATGATCGATCCGTACTCATCAGCTACCGGAGTCGCAATGTCGATCACCTTGCGAACGATGACGTTTAAATCAGTAGATTCACGGTCGAGCACTGCGACCCCTGCATCAAACCGGGAGACTTCAAGCAGATCGTTGAGCAGGTTCTGGAATCGCTCGATTTGCTCGTACATCAGCTCCGCGGAACGTGAGGTGAGCGGATCAAAGTTCTCGCGTGCGTCGTGAATCAGCTCGGCTGCCATGCGCACCGTTGTCAGCGGTGTACGCAATTCATGAGATACGTCTGAAACAAAACGTTGCTGCATAGCCGAAAGATTATTCAGCGCAGTGATCTGTTCTTGCAGAGACTGCGCCATGTGATTAAAGGCGGTTCCCAGACGTGCGACCTCGTCCTTGCCCGCAACTTTCATTCTGCGATCAAGATCGCCGGCCGCAATACGTTCCGAAACATAAGCGGCATCGGCTACGGGACGAACTACGGTGCGGGAAACAGACCAGGAAATGAAACCGACAACTAGCAAGAGCACTAGCCCGGTAAAGACCATGGCACGGTTGATGAACTCCAAGGTGCTTTGCACACTGGATAAGTCATAGACCAGATACAGTCCGTATTCACGACCTGGCGGGATGAGTACCTTGGTGCCGATAATGATCCCGGGTTCCCGGTTGGAATCCACGCCAAGCTCAATGGAACGCCAGAAAATCCCCGAATTGTTCTGTACGCTTTCGGCAAGATCGTCGGGAACGACGCGAGTTGTCAGAGAGCCTGACGCCGTTGGCCCGACATACAGGTTCTCGTCGCCCGCCACGGGGACTGGCTTGAGCACGAAGTCACGGATTACCGTGGCTCCATCGCCTTCTAGCGTGGCCAGTGTGGAGTTGACCAACGATTGGGTAGAGACACGGTCGGTGGTTGATGCCGATTCCAAAATGGAGCGCGCCTGGGTCAGGCCTCGTTCAGATTCTTTGGAAATCTGGTTGAAACGTTCGCTGAAGAGCGCAGAGGAAATCTGATTGGAAAGAAAAGCGCCGGCTGCCAACAGCGCCAATGAGGTAAAGAGCAGGGTGGAAATCACTGTGCGGTACATCAGGTGCCGCTGCCAGCGCTGGCGGATCCATTCGATGGGTCGACGAATCCAGAGCTGCAGGCGTAAGAATGCGGGAGCTACCGGAGGGACTTGGGCACGCGCATCGACCGGCACAATCTCTTTTCCGGTCGTGGCGTGTTCACTCAACTTGCCGTACCAGCCTTGTAACCCACACCGCGAATCGTCTGAATGACCTGAGGCTTCTCAGGATCTACTTCAATTTTTGAACGCAAACGTTGCACATGAACGTTAACCAGACGGGTATCGGCGGCGTGGCGGTAACCCCAGACTGCTTCCAATAGCTGTTCACGGCTAAAGACTTGCCAAGGCTTGCGTGCCATGGTGACTAAAAGGTCAAATTCCAAAGGAGTTAACGAAACTTGTTTATCCGCGCGGGTCACTCGGTGTCCGGCGACATCGATGGAGACATCTCCTACGGTCAGAGTTTCTGCCGCATGAGTCTCATTCGGGCGTAAGCGTGCACGTACGCGCGCTACCAGCTCCGCTGGTTTAAATGGCTTGGGGACGTAATCATCTGCACCAGATTCCAGTCCGCGGACGACGTCGGCGGTGTCTGATTTAGCCGTCAGCATGACTACCGGTACATCGGATTCGGCACGGATCTGCTTGCAGACCTCGATGCCGTCAATTCCAGGCAACATCAGATCCAGCAGGACGAGATCTGGATTTGATTCGCGGAATGCTTCCAGTGCTCCGGATCCGTCGTAACAGAATGATGCGTCAAAGCCGTCATTCTGCAGGACGATGCCAATCATTTCTGACAGCGCCTCGTCATCGTCGACGACTAAAATCCGAGCCTTCATACAACATCCCCCTGAAACCGAAAGCATTGGCCTGAGCCACGTGACCTAAACGGGTACTTTTACTTTCCCCACTCTTCCTAAGATACATGACGCACCCCCATTTTCATGGTGTGACCGCACGAATCAAAACTTGTTCTAAGCGTCCACCCGGGTTTGCTCCAGAGCTTGGGCATAACCGGTGAGGTGTTGCAGGCATTCAATGACCTGGCTCGAGCTTGAGTGAACGAAGCTCGTAGCCGGCATGAGAGTTAGCTGGCCCAGGCGAGTCAACGGAAGACCCAATTGCTGCCACGGACGCAGCACGTTATTCACGCCTTCAACCACGCCAGGCGCGCGCCTACCCGGAGCTAAGAGCTGCATATAAATTTGCGAACCGGCTTCGATCAAAGATGCCATCCGCTCCCATCGCGGGTGATTCATCGATGCCGGGTCAAGCAAATATCCGCTGACGCCTGCCTGATGCAGAATATCAACACGTTTGATCCAGTCAGTATCCGCCCCTGGCAAGTTGACGATCACACTGGTGCCTTCAATCTGTGCCACCGTCTGCACAAATTGAGCATAGACTTCGCGGACCTCGGCGCGCGGGATCGAACGCAGCGTGCGATATCCACTGGCCGTGGGAAGCGTTCCGTCAAGTACTGCGGGAAGCTGTGGCTCGTCCAGCTGCACCGTGAACTCTCGAATCGATGTGCTCGAACGCAGGCGGAGCAGATGCTGCTTCACCCCGTCAGCGTAGGCCTGGAGAATATCGCGTCGGGCACCGTGATCAACCAAGATCCGTTCGCCATGGCTCAAATACAACCCCGCCGCTAACGACCATGGTCCCAACACTGAAACTTTCAGACGTTGAGCCGGTTTCTTCTCGGCTCCCAAAACGTCCGCAAGCAGGTTTTCATCGCTTCTGAGGAAACTCCGAGCACGGCGGGCATCAACGCCATCGCGCACACCGATGCGCCAACCGTGAGGCTGCAAATCGAATCCTATGTCGCTGACCATTGAGGTGCTTCGCCCCAATGGATCTGCGCCCACTCCACGTTCGGCCAGCTGAGGCATGACCGCAAGGTTTGGTTCGCCTAGTTCACCACGAACAACCTTATGGATCTCCATCGGCTCCTGCCCCGGAAAGTGGCAGAACGAAGTGACGAAAACATCCGAGCGGGCGAAATCGTCACCGGTTTCAGTCATTTTTGTGCGCGTCAGAAATGTTTTGGTGGTGTCTGATTACTTCAGAAATAACGAAGTTCAAGAACTTCTCTGCAAATTCCGGGTCAAGGTGCGCCTCATGGGCCAGCGAACGCAGACGCTGAATTTGTGCTTTTTCACGATTTGGGTCGCTCGGCGGCAGATCGTGGCGAGCTTTCAGCAGCCCCACACGCTGGGTTGCTTTAAAACGTTCGGCAAGCAGATAGACCAGCTGGGCATCAAAATTATCGATGCTCCCGCGGATTGCATATAACTCGTCGAGGACTTCCTGCTCAACTTCTCCGGGCAGAGAGCTGGCATGCGGGTCGAATTCCTCGCTGGGCACAGTATTGTTCGGCTCGCTCATGGTCTTTAGTTTACGGGTTCACCTCTTGTATTTCCCATTAAGTGACGATGCCCCGACAACCACGATCGGTTGCCGGGGCAAAAACTGCAACTACGCCTGAGCGCGGTTCAGTTCATCAATCAGCTTGCGCCGTTCGGCCTGTTCGCGGGGATCCGGAACCGGCAACGAGGCAATCAAACGCTGGGTGTAAGCGTTCTGCGGATTCGACAGGACTTGCGAGCCGAGCCCCTCCTCGATCAATGAACCGCGGAACAGCACGCCTACCCACGAGGCCAGCATGTCGACAACTGCCAGATCGTGTGAGACGAACAAGGCAGCGAA
>DNHA01000280.1:37636-58365 GCA_003486025.1 Micrococcaceae bacterium
CCAAGCTCGGTTTGCAGTTCACGGAACAAATCCAGAACCTTCGCCTGCACCGAGACGTCCAACGCACTGGTCGGTTCATCGGCGATCAACAATTTCGGGTCAAGTGCCAGGGCACGTCCCAAGGAGGCACGCTGGCGCTGCCCACCGGAAAGCTCATGCGGATAGCGGTCTGCGTAGGCAGCGGGCAATTGAACCGCTTCCAGCAGCGAAGCTACCTTTGCCCGGGTCTGTGACGGATTCAGCTCTCGGTGCACGTTCAATGGTTCGGCGACGCACTCACCCACGGTCAGATGCGGGTTGAAGCTTGCCGCCGGATCCTGGAACACAAATCCAATCTGCTTACGCAGTGGTTTGAAGCTGCGTTCTTTAAACTGTGCCATTTCATAGCCCAACACATTAAGCGAGCCATCGGTGATCTTGTTCAGACCCGCGATACTGCGGCCAATAGTCGTCTTCCCGGAACCTGACTCACCCACCAGTCCATACACTTCACCGGCGTGAATTTTCAGATCCACTCCATTGACAGCGGTAAATCCTGGGGCACCGAGGCGACCTGGGAAGTGCACGCGCAAGCCCTTGGCTTCCACAAGGACCTCAGCCTCAGAGTGCGGGCGATCGCGCAGGCCCTCCGACGCAGAATTCCGTCCCAGGTGCGGGACCGCCGCAAGCAATGACTTGGTGTAGTCGTCTTGCGGGTTTTCAAAGAGCTCAACTGCTGGCGCCTGCTCCACGACCTGCCCGTGATTCATCACGATGACTCGATCGGCAATATCGGCAACCACGCCCATATTGTGGGTAATGATCACGATTGCCGTACCCAATTCGTCGCGCAGGTCACGCAGCAACGCCAGGATTTCTGCCTGGACCGTGACATCCAGCGCGGTAGTCGGTTCGTCGGCAACAATCAATGCTGGTTTCAGCGCCAGAGCCGAGGCGATCACCACACGCTGCTTCTGCCCGCCGGAGAACTGGTGCGGGTAGTAATCCACACGTTGTTCGGGATCCGGAATACCTACCTGGCGCATTGCCTCGATGGCTCGTGCCTTGGCTTCCTTTTTCGACAACTTGGTGTGTGCCCGGATGCCCTCCATGATCTGCCAGCCCACCGTGTACACCGGGTTCAGCGCGGTGGAGGGTTCTTGGAAAATCATCGAAACATCGCGGCCCCGCGCGGCGCGCAAAGCGGAGCCATGAAGAGTGAGCATATTGTTGCCCTTGAGGTATACCGCACCATGCGACGCGCCATTCTCGGCTAATATCCCTAACGCGGTGCGCGCGGTGACCGATTTACCGGATCCGGATTCGCCGACAATGGCCAGGATCTCCCCCGGTTTGACGCTCAGATCAACACCGCGAACCGCCGGGACAGCCCCGGCATCGGTGACAAAGTCGATGCTCAAGTTTTCAATACGCAGCACATCATCATTCCTGTGCGGATCTGTCATTAGTTCCTTGTTCACCGTGCGACTCCTGCCTGCGTGATGCGCTGTGCTTTTTTGCGGCTAAAACGGCGCAACCGTGGATCATTCAAATCGTTCATTGACTCGCCAACCAAGGTCAGCCCCATCACCGTCAATACGATGGCAAGGCCGGGGAATAATCCGGTCCACCAGATGCCGCTGGTGGCATCAGACATCGCGCGGTTCAGGTCAAAGCCCCACTCGGAGGCAGCCGTCGGTTCGATGCCGAATCCAAGGAAGCCCAACCCCGCCAAGGTGAGAAGTGCTTCGGTGGCGTTCAATGTGAAGATCAATGGCAATGTTCGGGTGGCGTTACGCAGCAGGTGCGTGAACATCACTCGCCAAGGGCTTGAACCAATAACTTGTGCCGATTCCACGAATGGTTCTGCCTTGAGCCGCATGACTTCGGCACGGACCACGCGGAAATACTGCGGGATGAAGACCACGGTGATGGAAATCGCCGCCGCCATAATGCCGCCCCACAGACTTGATTGCCCCTGGGAGATCACGATCGACATCACGATGGCAAGGAGCAGGGAGGGGAAAGCGTAAATTGCGTCAGCAAGGACCACCATGATGCGGTCAAACCAGCCGCCGAGGTAACCAGAAATCAGGCCCAGCAGGACACCGATAAATAAGGACATCAGCACGGCGGCAATGATGACCCAGATCGCGGTGCGTGCACCATACATGGTGCGTGAGAATACGTCGTAGCCGGTGACGGTGGTGCCCCAAATAAATTTGTCATCGGGTGCCGATTGGCGCGGGAAGTCACCTGACATATCGGAAGATTGTGCAAAATCGAACGGGGCAATCAATGGAGCAAAAAGAGCTGAAACGATGAACAGCACCGATAGCACGAGGCCGGCTATGAGCATTCCCCGCTGCAGTCCAGAGGACATGCGCAAGTGCGAAACTACCGGGAGCCTAGCTAACCAGGACTTTCGGGCTGAAGCTAGCGAAGGGATACTCATGATTAGTACCTGACTCTCGGGTCGATCAGGGCCGCGAGGATGTCAACAATGAAGTTGGTGACAGCCACGATGATTGCCAGTACCACCACGATGCCCTGCACCGCGACAAAGTCACGGGCAGTGAGGTACTCAGCCAGTTTAAATCCGAGCCCGGCCCATTCGAAGGTGGTCTCGGTCAGCACCGCACCACCGAGCAGCATGGCGATCTGCAGACCCATCACCGTGATGATCGGGATCAAGGCCGGGCGGTAAGCGTGCTTGGTCACCAGACGGAATTCACTGACACCACGTGAACGTCCGGCTTCCACATATTCGCGGCCCAGCGTTCCAATCGCGTTGGTGCGCACCAGTCGCAAGAAGACACCACCGGTAAGCAGCCCCAAGGCTAACGCAGGAAGCAGCGCGTGGGCAGTGACATCGCCCAGAGCAGCCATATTGCCGCTGCGCAACGCATCCAACCAGTAGATTCCGGAAGGGTTCTGCAGTCCGGTCAGCGCAAGTTCGGTCTGCCAATCGGCGCGGCCGCTGATTGGCAGCCAACCGAGCCAGACCCCAAAAATAAGTTTCAGCAGCAGCCCGGCAAAGAAGACCGGGGTGGCGTAGGAAAGAATCGCCAAGATTCGCAGAACCGCATCGGGGTATCGATCGCGGAACTTGGCAGCTACAAGTCCCAAAGGAATACCCACTGCGAGAGCGACGATGACCGAGTTAATAGCCAGTTCCAAGGTCGCTGCGCCGTAGGTGACCAGAACTTCGGTCACCGCCCGGTTATCGCTCATCGTGCGGCCGAGGTTTCCGGAGAATATTTGACCTAGATATTCAATGTATTGAATAAAGACTGGCCGGTCGTATCCGGCCTCATGGATTCTTATAGCTAGTTGGTCTGGAGTGAGGCGCCCACCCATGGCAGCGGTAATTGGATCACCAGTGACGCGCATGAGGAAGAAGACCACCGTGATGAGGATGAAAACAGTGGGAATGATCAGCAGGAAGCGGGTAATCAGATAGCGGAGGAAGCCTCCGCCTTTCTGCTTCGCTGGTTTGCGCGCAGGTGCCGGGCTAGGTGTTGGGCCCGTTTGCGACGTGAGTGTCATCTTTTGTCCTTAGTATCAGGATCAGAATTTTGGTGCATGGTCCGAAGTGGACATGCCAAGGGGATCTACCTGTGGAGCAGAACTTCTGCACTTGGGTAGATCCCCTGGTCTTAGGTGTTCTTATGGCGAGGCAGAGACTACTTGCTCAGTACACCAAGGCGGAACTTGAAGGACGCGTCCAGGGTCTTTTCAACACCCTGTACATCCTTGCCTGCTACTGCGACCTGCGATCCCTGCAGCAATGGCAAGGTCGACAGGTCTTCGGCGACCATGTTCTGCAGCTTCTCGATTGATGCGGTGCGTTCGGCAACATCGGATTGGCCGCGCTGCTCGGAAATCAGCGAGTCGACTTCCTTGTTGTCGTAACCGTTGGACAGGAAGTTATCGGTGGCGAAGAACGGCGACAGGTAGTTATCTGCATCCGAGTAATCAGGGAACCAACCCAGCTGGTAGGCCGGGTAATCGGTAACGCGCTGCTTCTGGTAGGTAACCCACTCGGTCGACTTCAGGTCAACATCGAAGAGTCCGTCCGCTTCAAGCTGCTTTTCAACCAGTGCGTATTCGTCACCGGAGTTCGGTCCATAGTGGTCCGGGTTGTACTGCAAAGCTAGCTTGACAGGGGTCTTGACTCCTGCGTCTTCCAGAACCTTCTTGGCCTTGGCAGCGTCAGGCTTTCCATCGGTACCGTACATGTCCTTCAGCGGCTCAATTGCACCGGTGAAGCCCTGCGGGACGTAGGAGTACGCCGGGGTGTAGGTGTCCTTGTAGACGTTCGTGGCGATTGATTGACGGTCCACCAGGTGTGCGGCAGCTTGGCGTACTGCCAAGGACTTAGCCGGATCTGCATCGGCAGTCTTGGCACCGAATGGCATGGAGTCGAAGTTGAAAACGATGTAGCGAAGCTCGCCACCTGGGCCCTTATGGACCGCAAGGTTTTCTTCCTTGCCCAAGTCTTCAATGTCGGTTGGCGTCAGCGAACGCCAAGCAACGTCGATCTTGCCCTCTTGCACCTCAAGTTTGAGGTTATTGGCATCGGCGTAGTACTTGATTGCTGCTTTGGAGTTCGCTGGAGCACCAAGCACGCCTTGGTAGGCGTCGTTAGCCGCGAAGGAGATCAAGTTGTTCTTGTTGTAGGAATCGATGACGTACTGGCCACCGAAAGCCTTGGCATCGACGATTTCCTTGTCGTCCAGCACCTTGTCGGCGGGGAAGACCTCATCATCGACGATGGGACCAACCGGTGAAGTCAGCACCTGAGGGAAAGTCTGGTCTTCGGCAACCTTGAGCTTGAAGACCACGGTGGTTGCATCCGGAGCTTCAACCGATTCCATGTTGCCCAACAGCGAGGAAGGACCGTTCGGGTCAGCAATCTTTAGCTGGCGGTCGAAGGAGAACTTCACGTCCTTGGAGTCCAGGTCGTGGCCGTTAGCCCACTTGAGTCCCGGCTTCAGCTTCACCGTGAATTCGGTGGGGCTGGTGTACTCGGCCGATTCGGCCATGTCGTTGGAGGGATCAGGAGAGCCTGGCTCCGAGTTCAGCACAAATGGGTAGATCTGGTTCATGACCATGAACGAACCGTTGTCGTAGGAAGCCGCTGGGTCAAGCGACGTTACCTTGTCAGTGGTGCCCAGGGTGATAGGGGCACTGCTGGCTTCATCGGATCCGCCATTGCCCGAGTCACTCGATGATGGACCGGTGCAACCGGTCAGGGCGAGGGCGGAAATGCCGATAACGGCAGCTGCGAGTCGCATACCGTTCTTTTTGCTGGCCATGAGCAATCCTTCTCTTGTTGTAGAACATGTACGGAGTGATAGTTAGCACATGCTTCATACAGCCTAAGTGATTGAGGTCACCAAAGGCGAATGAATAAACCGATTTTGGCACAAAAATCGGGATCTGGCTCGCATTACCACGTGACCCGCGCCACTGCTTGCGTTGCGCAAAGCGCGGCCGAGAGCAAAGACATATACCGAACAAAGTCCCGGTACTCTAGGCTTGGACACGATGATGACACGTAGAGACGCAGCAATCGCGTTGGATATTCCCATGGAAATGGCCAAGCGCCATGGCATTGCCCCGCGCATGAGCGAGAAGGAATTCGCCGAGCTCAACGCCAACCCACCGGCCTGGTTGGTGCAGTCCCGGGCGAACCGCAAAACCGGAGCCCGCCCAGTCTGGGTCCACCTCACCTGCATCGTCTGCGGGCAGGACGAATACGAACGGCCCAAGAAATGGTGGCCCTCCTTCGACTTCGTGCACTGCGCCATTCACTCTCCGGCACAACTTCCCACACTCGATGCGGGAAAAACCCGAGTGGAATACCAAGACATTTCCGCACGCATGTTTGGCATTGTCGACGAAGACGGCAGCTAAGCGTTCGCAGTAGAGCAAAGGGCTGGGCTCAAGAATCATTCACGGATTCTTGAGCCCAGCTTTTTGCGTTTCATTGCAGACTTCTTGGCTCATGCCACTCACCTGCCTTTGCTGAGCCGATAAAAAGCCAGTTCTGCCTGACGGCCTGCAGATCCTATCAACCGAGGATGGGGCAGTGAAGCTCCAATATTTCTCGGGATCAGCAATGCCTACTTGCCTCATTTCTGGACCAGCTCCCTCGGCTCAGGCTCCAATAGCATTCCCACCGGCGCCAGCACTTCGTTTGGTGTTATGACCGCAATGCCGAATGGCTCTTCGCCAGGAACCCGCGCCTTCTGAACCAGCAAGCCAACTTACGATTCCTGTCCAAGGTTTACCTTGTGCCACTGCAAGGCGTCAGTTCCTAGATCAGTTCCGAAAACTCAATGGTCCGCGGTGGGCAAAGCCTGCGTCTCCGAACTAGACAGCACCGNNAGCCTGCGTCTTCGAACTAGACCACACCGTCCACTCAAGAACGTAACTACCCTGAGGATTTATTGGCTAGCGACAGGAAATAGTCGCCGTACATCGCGCCCAGAAAGTCGCACCATCATCCATACTTGATCGTTGATTTCACCTAAGTTCTGAAACCATTCGTTCACCCCATACGCCAGCTATCAGTGATCACATTTTCTAGCTACTGCTGCCGCTCAGAGCCTGGAGGATTATCGACTGACTCGCTGACCGGCGAACGCAGAAAAGTTGTCCTTGGCTATTTTGACTAGGAATATTTTCTCAACTTTTCGCATTATCAGTGCCATTAGCAATAGAATCTAGGCATGTCGCCACAACGTCTCGGTCTAATCCTGGCAGGTGTTCCGCTCATAATCTTGGGGTCAATCGGAGTGATGCTGGCCGTTCAAGGCGACTCCATTAACGCGCGCAGCACGTTTGCGGTTGGGGTGATAATCGCTGCGACAAATGGCGCTTCTGTGGTTTACCAAATAGAGCGCTGGACATTAAGACTCCAGTCTTTGATCCATTTTGGAATCATGCTTTGCACAGTCCTACCCGCGCTGTATCTAAGCGGATGGTTCGTTCTCAATGGTCCCTTAGATTACCTGTTGATATTTGGCATATTCTTGATTTCCGGAGCTGTACTCTGGACAGTTTTTTACCTGATCTTCGGAATCATCCAACCAAGAATCCAAGCCACTCGCCTTCGCAACTAACACTGTCAGCCATATTTTCTTAGCCCTCTCAGGATTGGTATTCCTGTTAGTTCCCCGTTGTCGCACCTCGGTGCTGAATGAGCTGGCAGTTTGCATCCAAGGTACTTGTTGATCTTGCTGGCCGTAAGATCGAACAATCCAGAGAATGCTTCTAGGGCACCTTGATGGCAATTACCCAGAGGTCTCTCCAGCATCGACAAGGTCATCAGCGAACTGGATCCTGAACTCGGGTTGCGTCTAGGGCAACGATCCATCGAAGCACACCGGCGCCCGCTCTTTTAGGAACCACAGCTGAACTTTTTCTGCTCGCAATGAAGCGAGCCAACAGAGTTACTCGGCTAGAGCGTTCCCATTTTCTTATGGAGACTTGCTGAGGGCAAACAGGGTACGGGCACGTTAGGTCTGCCCGGTTTCGCGAGCGGCAAACTGGACAGATAACTCCAGCACATCTGCCTCCCAGGCAAGGACATTTCCGAAGATCAAGCCCTTATTCCGGACGCTTTCGCCACCGGTGTTCTGCTCCGCGAAGCCGAACTATAGACAATCAACACCTCACGAAAATCATGAAAAAACGCCCCGGATCAGTGAAATTATCTCACTGTTCCGGGGCGTTTGTTCTTACGAGATCCTAGCTGACCTTGCTCGAATCCCATGAGGTGGAGCGTGCTTTGTCGATGGTGGCCTGGCCCAGCACACGGGTACCTTGGTAAACCACCATGGTTTGTCCTGGTGCCACTCCACGCATGCCCTCGGGCAACTGGACCACCAAGACGTCAGACCCCTCGCTGCGTTCCATGCGTGCTTTGGCATCCACCGGATCGCCATGGGCACGAACCTGCACCATGCAGTCAAATTCTTCGCCTGTGATGATCTCTGGAATCGGAACCCCTGCCCAGGAGATACGAATACCGCGCAGCTCATCAACGGAAAGCAAAGCCTCCGGCCCCACGATCACCTTGTTGTCCTTAGGACGGATTTCCAGCACAAAACGAGGCTTGCCATCCGCTGCTGGCCGGCCCAAGCGAAGCCCCTTGCGCTGGCCAACGGTGAAGGCTTGGGCACCACCGTGTTCACCGAGCTGGTTTCCGTCCTGATCGACAATCTCGCCTGGCTTCATGTCGATGCGCTCTGCCAACCAGCCTCGGGTATCACCATCGGGGATGAAACAAATATCGTAGCTGTCTGGCTTGTTCGCCACGGTCAGACCGCGGGCGGCCGCTTCGGCGCGAACCTCGGCCTTTGAAGGCGTTTCAGCCAGCGGGAACATGCAATGATCTAGCTGCTCATGGGTAAGCACACCAAGTACATAGGACTGGTCCTTCGCCCAATCGGCGGCGCGGTGCAATTCCGGGTTGCCTTCCGAATCGCGCAGAACCTTGGCATAGTGGCCGGTGCATACCGCGTCAAAGCCCAAAGCCAGGGCCTTTTCCAAAAGCGCGGCAAACTTGATCTTCTCGTTGCAGCGCATGCATGGGTTTGGCGTGCGTCCAGCTTCGTACTCATCAACGAAGTCCTGGACTACATCTTCGGCAAAACGATCCGAAAAGTCCCAAACGTAGTAAGGGATCCCTAGTTTGTCGCAAGCACGCCATGCATCATTGGAGTCCTCCAGCGTGCAACAGCCACGTGAACCGGTGCGCAAAGTTCCGGGCATGCGAGAGAGCGCTAGGTGGACGCCAACCACGTCGTGACCGGCTTCAACCGCACGTGCTGCGGCGACCGCCGAATCGACGCCACCGGACATCGCTGCTAGTACCTTCATCTTGTAAAACCCGTCCCTGCTGTGTGGATACTGCTTTCATCTGCCGCCATACCGGCTTTCTTTGCCCGTTGATAGGCATCTGGCAGAGCTTCTAAAAGTATGTCAACGTCTTCACGCCTTGTTCTATGCCCCAAAGTGAAGCGTTGCACACTTCGGGCGCTGCGCGCATCCCGGCCCATAGCCACCAATACGTGCGATGGTTGCGGTACCCCCGCGGTGCACGCCGAACCGGTGGACGAGGCAATTCCCACCATATCCAAGAGAAATAGCAAGGAATCCCCCTCGCAGTCGGGAAAAGTAAAATGCAGATTTCCCGGAAGCCGCAGACCGGCATTGTCTTCATCTCGTGGACCATTGAGCACCGCGTCGGGAACAAGCCGCGTAATATTTTGAACCGCGTATTCGCGAAGCTCACTCAAACGCGCGCTTTCTGCCGCTAACGTCTCATGGACCGCAGTAGCGGCCGCTGCAAACCCCGCCGCGGCCACGGCGTTCAACGTACCTGAACGGAGTTTGCGTTCATGTCCGCCACCGTGCTGAACCGGCATCAGAACTACGTCACGACGCACAAAGAGCGCTCCGATGCCCACCGGACCGCCTATTTTATGCGCGCTAACCGCCATGGTCGCCAAACCACTGGCGGCAAAATTTGTGGGTACCGAATCAAAGGCCTGCACCGCATCGCTGTGCACCGGAATGCCATATTTTGCGGCAAGCGCGCTGAAGGCAGCCACCGGTTGGATAGTCCCTACCTCATTGTTGGCCCACATGATGGTCCCCAGAGCGATTCGCTCATGGTGTTCCTCGATGAGTTCCTCCGCCGCCTGCAGGTCCAGCACTCCATCAGCGTCCACCGGCATCCACAAAAGCGTCGCATCGTGGTGGCTTTCCAACCACGCGACGGTGTCCAACACTGCGTGATGTTCGATTCCAGCAACCAGGATGCTGCGTGCCAGCGGGTTCTTCTCGGTCCGGTTCCAGAACAGGCCCTTGAGCGCCAAATTATCCGATTCGGTTCCACCGGAGGTGAAGATCAGTTCTGTGGGGTGCGCGCCGGCGACCTTCGCAATGGCTGTGCGTGCCTCATCTACGACCCGGTTAGCCCGGCGGCCGGCCCCATGGAGTGAGGAAGGGTTTCCGGTTTGCGAAAATTGCTCGGTCATAGCCGACAACGCCGCTGGGTTCAGGTCGGTAGTTGCCGCGTGATCTAGGTATACCGCGGAGTTGTTCATCGTCTTAATGGTACGAGCTTTCCCTACCTAGTTTGAATGGCCAATGCGTGTGAATTGCCCGACTTCAATGGCTTCCAGCACAGGATCTGCCAAAATGGCTTCGATAAGTTGTGCCGAGCCACCGATCAGTGTGCAGTCATCATACGGCTCGGTGGAAAGCATCCAACGATGATCTTGCGGAAAGGCCAAGGCTGGGCGCTGGCGCTGGGCGCCATCTGCGGTAGTGGCCCACACCGGGTCAGCCAGAAATTCGCCATCTACCTCGAAAAGCCGATAATTCCGGTAGCCGCCACCAAGTTCCAGGGCAGGCGTCGCCAAAACCTCTGGTGCAAACGCGGGACGCTGCGCCTCGGCGAGCGCCGCAGCTTCGGCAGCCCGGTTCTCTTCTTCGCTGAGTTCCAGGTCATCCTCATAATCGATCTGGATCCGTTCCCCGCCCTCGATAAAGGCGTAACCTCCCCATAACCCAGCGACAAAACGATCTTCGGTGTCCGCGGCACTCAGGATCCTGACCAATGCCTGCCACTGCTCAACAGGCAGTTCGTCAACTGGCAGGTCAGTTTCTTCCCACGCATCTTCGGTGGCGGGATTACCCTGGGCATCCCAACCGGCAAGGGTTTCAAAAAGATCTGCGGCGGTGAAAATGTGGCCACGGCTCTTCGCGACAGTCCCCCAGCGCACTGCTTGATCATCTTCGTCATAGGCCGGATGGAGGATCCGCGCGTATCGTTCATAACCGACCGGGATCTGTGCGACGACTGTCAGCGGATCGGCGGTGGCGCAGGAATCAACGATCCATTGACCCTGAGTGGCTGAGACATGGGAAAACTGCATGTTACAAGCTTAACCAGCAACGGCTCATATCCCGCATCGGTGCTGTGTCCAGTGATATGAATGGAGGAAGCACAGCTCAGCGGCGCATCCGCGGATCGAGGGAGACCAGCTCAATGTTTATACCCGAACTCAAGGTTCCGGTTCACCGATTTTCGCGTCGAAGCATCAACTTTTCCCGCGAAATCGCGGTGATGGCAGTGATCAACCGCACTCCTGATTCGTTCTATGATGCCGGTTCTACCTTTGGTTTGGACGATGCCGTGGCTTCGGCACTGCAGGCCGTCCAAGCCGGTGCACATTGGGTGGACATTGGTGGAGTACCTTTTTCCCCTGGTCCGGAATTACCTTGGCAGGAAGAAGCTGAGCGCATCGTCCCGGTGATCCGGGCTGTACGCGAGCAGAGCGATGTGGTGATTTCCGCCGACACCTTCTTGCCTGAGGTTGCCCAAGCAGCCATTGACGCTGGAGCCGATGCCATCAACGACACCACGGGCCTAGCTTATCCGCAACTGGCTGAGGTAGTGGCCCGCAACAATGTCCATTTGGTGTTGACGCACTCGCTCGCTAAGCCACGCACCATCTACCCACATCCGCAGTACCAAGATGTAATAGCGGAGGTCCGCAATTACCTGGAGCAAAAAGTGCAGCTTGCTTTGGACGCTGGCATCGATGAGTCAAAAATCATTATTGACCCGGGTCATGATCTGAACAAGAACACTCGGCACACGTTGGATATCACCGCAAATTTCGAAGCAGTTGCCGCGTTGGGCTATCCGGCGCTTGCGGCAGTTTCGAATAAGGACTTCATCGGTGAAACTCTTGACCTGCCAAAGTCTGAGCGTTTAGTCGGCTCAATGGTGGCGGCCACCATGTGCATTATGGGTGGAGCCAGAATCATTAGAATGCATAATATCGTCGAGTCGGTTCAGACCGTCCGGCTGATCGAAGCAGCTCAAGGCTGGCGCGACCCTGCCTACCAAATTCACAACATGGGTGAGGTTAATCCACCGGCTCATCCAGCACGAGAAACCAGCAGATAGGATCACCCCTTGCGTTCACTGCTTCCTGAATCATCGCCCATAGTTGACGATGCGCATCTCTTAACGCGGTATGCCGCATCGCAACGTCCGTTCATCCGGTTTAATTTCATCTCCAGCGTTGATGGAAGTGCCCAGCGCGAGGGACTGTCTGGAGGATTGGGAAGTCCCGGCGATAAGCGCATCTTCGGTCTGCTTCGCCGCTTCGCCGATGTCATCGTCGTCGGGGCCGGAACCGTCCGTGCCGAAGGCTACGCAGGTGATCTAGTTGGTGCCGAGGACATTGCATGGCGGCAAGCGCGCGGGATGACGGCTCAGCCGGTATTGGCTATCGTTTCGCATGGGCTGCATCTGAAACCGGATAACGAAGTCTTCACGCTCAGCCCGGTACCGGTATTGCTCTTTACCAGCGCAGAGATTACTGCGGAGGATCGTGCGCGTTTCCCCGCACAGGTTGAAGTCATTCAAGTTACCGAAGTGAATGAAGGCTGCGACCCACAGGAAATCGTTGAAATCCTCACTTCTAGGGGACTTGAGTTCATCCATGCCGAGGGTGGCCCGCATCTGCTGGGCCAGTTCATCGCTGCAGACCGTCTCGATTCGTTGTGCGTGAGCTTTTCCCCCATGGTGCTCGCCGGTTCCGGGCAAAGGATCGCCCATGGCCCACGGGAAGCGGTCCGGCACCTACGCTTGCATTCATTATGTGAAGAAGACTCGATGCTCTTCAGCGACTATCGGCGCCGGGAATAAGCAAGAGCGCATGCTGTAGCACCGAGAGTTCAAAATCACCGTGCCCAAGAAGCTCGCCGTCCGCATAGCTGGCTTCCGTCGTTTGCACGTTGACTTGTGAACTGCGAGCAATTACCCGGTATGGATGCTTTCTGCCGCTGAGGATATGTCCTACGTACGGCAACACCTTAAGTAATCGGTTTCCGCTGACCAAGGAGATATCCGCTAGCCCATCGGTGTAATCCGCCTGGGGGAACAAGGTAATCCCGCCACCTAACGAGCGAATATTGGCAACGCTGGCGGCATATATTTGCCCTCGGAAGTCGAATTCTTCGCTGTGCACCGCGGTCTGGTGAGGTTGCAGCTTCGGTAAGCTGAGCACCAGTCCGACCAGGTAACGCAGCGCACCGAGGCTTCGCGGTAATTTATTGGCTCGTCCATTCACCAAGCCTTCAAACCCCCACGACACAGCACCGATGGCGAGCTTGGTCTGCGAATCTTGGTTGGCAAATTTCAGTTCAAGCAAATCTACTGGCTTGGCTTCGATGCCTCCGGTCAGGAAGCGAGCAACGTCCTGTAGCGTTTGCTCGACTGTCCGGGCTGAGGACATTCTCCAGGTGTCGTTTCCGCTGCCGGCCGGGACGATCCCCATGGGAGTACGTGTTTGGGCCAGATGCTTGATTACATGGTGGATCAGCCCATCCCCGCCGACAACGACTACGGCGTCGGCTTGACCGAGGGCCTTACCAAGCTCGCTGCCGGAAATCTTCGACGTATCCACCCTTCGGGCACGCAAGCCCAAGGAGGAAAGCAGCGTTTCAAGTTCTTCGACGCGACGCGCGCCTAGCCCCTTACCTGAATTGGGATGAAAGACGAGATGGATACGCTGATATTCAGCCGGTGGGACCATAAGAATAGACAATACCCAGCAAACAACATGGTACGAAAAAGCTGACTACTATGAGTGGAAGCTAAAATGTTCTAATGGGGTTTTGATCCAGTGACATCGGTCGTGGAAAACGCCCCATTTGAGAGGAAATATCCGCATCATGAGTTCGCCAAGCCCCTACGAAATTCTTGGCGTGCCACAGAGTGCAAGCCTTGAAGACATCAAGATCGCGTATCGCAAAGCGGCTCGTGCGTCTCACCCCGATTTAGGCGGCAGTGAGGAGCAATTCAAAACGGTCCAGCAGGCCTACCAGATCCTTTCAGATGAACACGGCACTGCTAGGTTTGAAAAGTCTTTTCAAGCTCCTGGCCAAGCACCACGGGCAGGTACCGCTTCGCGTGCCTATGACGAGAAACTGCGTACCTCTCCTCAGCAACCCAAGGCGCAATTGGCAACTGAGTATGAACCACGGCTCGATGACGCTTCGTTTACATTGCTTGATAGGGCTCGATCGATCCAACCGGTGCATGGTGAACCGCGTAAGCGAGGATTGTTTAGTTCACGGTCGCGGATGTCTCGGGAGACTCACACCATCAACTTGTTGACCAAAAACGTACTCAACATTCTTCCCGCTGCACGTTTAGTCAACGGGCTCAACGCCCCGGGTGGTGGGCACTTCGACCACGTGCTGGTTGCCGGCTACCGCATGGCGGTGCTCAATACCATGACTCTTCCTGAAGGCTACTACTCGTTTGATGGCAACGTCTTGCGCCATGGAAATAAGATGACGCAGCCGCCGGCATTGAACATCACCGGCATGCAGCGCTCCTTCATGCAGATGAACGTCGTGGCTTTTACTTTGGTACTTGCTGGCAACGGAAACCCACATGAGCCGGTCATTGAATATCACCGTCGGGCAGATCCTACGTTATCTTCCAGTCCGAACGTGTTGAACGCTGCTGGATTGATTCGCGAGTTGAAACTTTTCCTCGGCTCGGGTCCTTCACCGAACATTGTTGATCGTCCGGTGCTTGCTCGACTCCTCGACAGAATGTACTGATACCAGTTTTCTGGCACTTAGAGCTTAAACTGGTTGTTGTGTTCCGTATTCTTTTTAATGCCCCCGAAATTCCTGGCAACTCCGGCAATGCCATCCGTCTAGCTGCCATCACCGGTGCCGAGCTTCATTTGGTCAAGCCCTTGGGCTTCAACTTTGAAGATGCCAACCTCCGACGTGCCGGCTTGGACTATCATGATCTTGCGGTGGTTACCGTGCATGAAAATCTAGATGCGGCTTTTGAAGCCCTAGGTGAGGGCCGCGTGTTCGCATTCACCTCTGAGGGCAACACGATGTACACGGACGTGGCGTATGCCACCAGCGACATTCTCATGTTTGGCAAAGAATCTGTGGGCCTCAGCGCCGAAGACAAGGCGCACCGACGAGTGACGGATCTGGTTCGACTCCCTATGCTTCCCGGGCGACGATCATTGAACCTGGCCAATACTGCTTCCGTGGTTGCCTATGAAGCCTGGCGTCAACATGGGTTTGCCGGAGCTTAAAATACCAGCACCACCCGGTCTAGTACACAGCTTTACCCAATCTTTATAAAGTAAGCTTTTGAGCATGTTCGCTTCGGCGCACATGATAAAAAGACCGACAACGTCTCGGGAGATTCCAAAACAATGAACCGTAGCCCTTCGCAGCACAGCGACGAGCCTCAGGACGAAAATCTAGGTCTGGACCTGGTCAGTCAAGTGGCCCAGAGCTCCCGTGCCGAACGGCGCGTCAGGCCAAAACGCTGGATCTTTGCACTCATCGGTCTGATCATCGTGGTCGTCTTGGCGTTAGTAACGTTCTCCCTGCTCAATGGCGGAACCAAGGCTACTAAGGCCACCAAAGCTTCAGATGTTGTCAGCCACACCGTTGATTTGCGCAGTGGCGGTCAAGCGAAAATCAGCACCTCAAAGCAAGAGAATGCTTTGGGTGTTGAGCTGTCCTCGCTACCTGCACTTGATGCTTCTGAACAGTACGTGGTGTGGGCCATTCTGGACGAAGGCGGCATCAGCGTGGTAACCAATACCGCTGGTGAAGACGTCAAGGGAGGCTTGTCCCCCATCGATGATGTCGTCGCGGTACACATCACCGTAGAAGGTTCCGAAGTTCCAGCTTCGCCCTCTGAAGACACCGAAGCCTCCGTTGATTTGCCGCTGAACCAAACTGAACAGCCGCAAGAGTAACGATCTATCGTTGAGTTACTGAGAACTCACACAAAAACTCAAGACGACTGAGGCGCTGATTCCCGAAAGGGAACCAGCGCCTCAATGTTTAATCCGGTGATCTATCTTAGAAGCCAGCGATCGTGTCGTCAGCATTGACCGCTACCAAATGGAAAGCTTCAGCCAGTGACCCTACAGGCTTTTTTCCACGCTCTGCATTCGCCTGGCATTGTTCTAGGACGAACTTCTCCATGGCTCCTACATCTGGATGTTGGGTGAAATGGGCCCTCAAGGCATCCATCTTCGACTCAAAGAAGTTGCTGATATCCATGAAGGCATTTTCACGTTCTCTCGGAGCCCCATAGAACCAAAGCCACGGCACTTTATAGGCCTGCAGGCCTTCCTCAGCTATAAGCTGTGGATAAGAGAAGGGGTTTTCTACGGCTGGATAAATAGCACGAGTTACCGCTTCACCACAGGCAAGGTGATCGGGATGTGAGCGTTGTATCCGCTCCCAGTTGCGCTCGGGATGCATGGCCATGACAATCTGCGGCTTAAACTGGCGGATTAGGCGTACAACTTGACGCATCACGTGGTGGCTAGGTTCTAGAAACCCGTCGCGTTCACCTAAAAAGTGCACCGTGCTCACGCCCACGCGAGCAGCTGCGACACGTTGTTCTTCATGTCGCAAGCGAACCGTTTCGGCCGGATCCCGGTCATCAAAACCGCCAGCGTCTCCGTCTGTCATAATGCAATATTGCACTTCAATACCAGCTGCGGTCATGGCCGCGACCGTTCCGGCTGCGCCAAAATCTAGGTCATCCGGGTGTGCGGCAAATGCCAGCACTCGCTCAGTTGCCGGGTTTATGAAGTCATTGGGATCAAGCATGCGTCGCATCGTCACATTTCTGAGGCTGCCTAGGGCAGGGTATTTGCAGGGTTTCTGTAGCTTCGGAGTTGCATCAAACTTGATTGCTTCGCTAAGTATTCCTCCGTGCTCTGCCTACTATCGTATAGATATCGGCCGATGACTTCGATTTTAAGGCAGAAAATATGGTGTGATGCGATTATTCTCTGCACCACACCATATTCAGTAGCTTGCCGTGTACGTGACTGGACTACTTCAGTGAGCCAACTTCGACGCTCACATTGTTTTCAGCTCCATTACGGGTGTAAGTAATATCGGCTTTTCCGCCGGCTGGTACTTCACGAATGGCAGCAGTCAATGTCTGCGAATCTTGAATGGCTCGACCGTTGACAACCGTGATGATGTCTCCAGACTTCAGTCCTGCTTTTTCGGCAGCTGAGTTCGGTGAAATTTCCTGGATTGCTGCGCCTACGCTGAACTGCGAGGCATCCGAACCGGTGGAGGCTGCTTGGGCTTGTACCGTTGCTCCCAGGAGACCGTGGGTGGCCGAGCCATTGGCAATTATCTCGTTTGCGATGCGCTGTGCGTAATCGATGGGAATTGCAAAGCCAACGCCGATAGAACCAGACTCTGCCCCGCCGGAACCGCTGGACGCGATCGCAACGTTCACGCCAATGATTTCGCCCTTGTCGTTGACTAGTGCGCCTCCCGAGTTGCCGTGGTTAATCGCGGCGTCTGTCTGCATGACGTTAATGTAGATCGACCCTTGGCTGGATTGATTATCCTGTTTAGGCATCCCAGGGAACTCGAAGTTGTACTGGCTGTCGCCGCCACCTTGTCCATCGCTTTGTGCGTTTTCCTTAGGGACTGCCGAAGAAGCCACCGAGATGGTGCGGTTAAGTGTGGAAATAATGCCGTCGGTTACCGTACCGCTCAGTCCAAGAGGTGCACCAATGGCCACCGCGGTGTCGCCAACGTTAAGTGCCGAGGACTTGCCAAGAGTTGCTGGGACAAGGTTTGACGCATCAATCTTGATCACAGCCAAATCTGAGAGTGGATCTGTACCCACCAACTTTGCTTGGTGCACCTTTCCGTCGCTCAGACGGACACTCAGGGTTGGATTGGCCGTTTGTCCACCAAGCGTCACTACGTGAGTGTTGGTAAGGATATGACCTTCAGTATCAAGGATAATTCCCGAGCCCGAGCCCCCACTGCCATTGCCTGAGGCCTCGATGGTCACCACGCTCGGCGAAGCCTTTGCCGCTGCAGCGGTTACTGCAGTGACGGACTCAGGATTGTTGATCACCACGCCATTTTGCGGCGTCTGCACCGAGGTACTGCTGGCGTTGCCGCCGTCATTCATGAAATACGTGGTTCCAGCCGCTGTCACGCCGCCAATTAAAGCTGCAGCGACCATCCCGGCAATCAAAGTACTGCCAGCAAACTTCTTCTTCGGTGCACGCTCAGGCGGGATTGGATAATTCGAGTGCTGTTCAGAGTGCCCATACCCTGCTGCACCATAGGGTGCCCCGGTAGCTGCTGAATGGTGTTGCTCTGAAGCCTGTCCGTAGACGCTTGTCGCCGGCTGCGGTTCAGCGTGATTTGCCGGGCGGGAATACACGTCGGTCGGCTGATCACTTGCGTTATCGCTGTCGCTCACGCGCTCATGATTGCGGGTTGGCTCGACACTTGAAATCGGCGTAGTTTCAGGACTTTGAAGTGTACCTTCGGACGGAGCGATCCGTGGCTCTTGAGCATGATTCGGGGTCTGACCGATATCTTCGGGTTGCTCGGGTTGGCCCAAGTCGTTGTTTCGTGGTTCATCTGGTGACTGGCTCATCGTCATACCTCTTTCGAATATCGTATCTCTTGAGTTTTATTATTCACGGTCGAACTGTGGCGGTTGAGAGGGATAACTTAGCGCTGGCTGTGAGTTAACTATTCTCGCAGCTGAATAGCATGGACGCTGGCATGCGCGCCAAATAGAATCAAATTGAGCTAACAAAGTAATCGTAGATAAAAGCGGTTGGACGAGTGGCTGTTTTATTCGTTCGAATCAGCAATTCAGGTGAGGACGACAATGATTTCCAAAGCGCGGCGAATAACTGCTGCAGCATTAACGGTGGTGGCATTATCGCTGGGAGCATCAGCACCAGCTTTTGCAGAANNCAGAACCCCCTGTCACCATCCCACCTGGGGACTTTGTTGTCGACAACGCCCAGGTACTCGGTGGCAACGAAAGCAAACTCGAAAACGAAATTAAGACACTTCGTGATGAGACTGGCATTAGCCTGTTTGTCGTTTACGTTGACGAGTTTACCTCCCCTTCAAATCCGGGCCAATGGCTTGAACAAGTTGCTGCGAATAAGAATATGGGCAGTTCCGACGCTATCTTGGTGGTGGCAACCAAACAGCGCCAAGCAAACTTCGCCGGGCACCAAAATGGTCCGCTTAACGCTTACACCCAAGAAATCTATTCAAAGCAGATCTCGCCGGCCCTCGCGAAGTTAGATTGGGAAGGCGCCGCTGAAGGCGCAATTGAAGGTATCGCAAATGTTGCAGATGGCGGCAGTGCCACCAGCTCGTCAAGCTCCGGCGGGAGCGTTTTCTGGGTTCTCCTTATTATTGGCGGCGTAGCCGTGGCCGGCTACGTCTTTCTTTCGCGCCGAAGCAAGAAAAAGACTAATCAAATCCCTCAAGGAAACCCAAGCACTGGGCAGCCCGAACAACTTGAGTCATTGGAGAGCCTCCGACTGCGAGCCGACCAATTACTTGTCGCAGCCGATGATTCTATTCGTTCATCCGAGCAGGAACTAGGATTTGCTGAAGCTCAATATGGTGCAGATTCCGTCAAGGTCTTCTCCGAGGACCTGGCCGAAGCCAAAACACACCTGGTGGAATCCTTCCGCCTGCAGCAACAACTTGATGATCACATTCCTGACACCGAGGAAGACCAGCGCTCCTGGCTCGGCGAAATCATCAACCGGTGCGGTCAAGTTAACGACACCCTGCAAAAGCACGCCAGTGAATTCAAAGATCTACGCCAGCTAGAGCAAAATGCTGAGACTCGAATTGAAGAAGTCGCCGCCGAAAAGGAACCTCTCGCGCAGCAACTTTCACAGCGGGTCTCCGAGCTTGAGGTGCTAAGGACGAAGTATGAGGACAGTGCGGTCTCGCAGATCGCCGATAATGCCGAGCAGGCCTCAGAACGACTGACCTTTGCGGTGTCCTCGCTGAAGCAGGCGCGTGAAAAGCTCGGCACCGACCGTGCACATGCAGCCCTGTTGATCCAGAATGCTGAAGAAGCCCATGATCAGGCCGAAGTCCTGCTGGCAGCAATCAGTAAGTCCGCGACCGCTCTTCGCCAAGCAGACAATGATTTGGAATCAGCTGTTGCCACAGCCGCTCGGGACCTCGCGCAGGCTAAGGCCCTGGTCGCTAATGGTTCACAGCCTAATCTGGCCGGTCCTATCGCCGGGGTAGAAAACACTCTGGCAATGATTCAACAAGCGCTGCGCGCAGAGAAGCATGATCCGCTGGCACTGATCTCGGCGCTCGATGATTCTACGACTCCGTTGGCTTCTGCATTGGGAACGCTTCGTGATCGGGCCCAGCAGGACCAAGCCGCTCGTGATCAGCTGCAGTCTTTGCTTAACACTGCGGCTTCGCGGATTCAAGGCACCGAAGATTACATTCGTGCCCGTCGTGGCGGCGTCCGCTCCTCGGCACGTACCCGCCTAGCCGAGGCACAGCGAGCCTATGACCAAGCGCTGTCCTTGGCATCGCAGAATCCGACTGAGGCAGTAGCTTCAGCACAGCGTGCCAGCCAGCTTGCTGATCAGGCTGCTCGCATGGCCGAACAAGACGTCAATGGCTTCGGTGGCGACGGTGGGTTGGGGAACTTTGGAGGTTCCAACCGCGGTCGTGGAGGCATGTTCGACGGAATTGGTGGAGCCGTTCTTGGAGGCATCCTCATCGATTCGATTCTCGGCGGCGGAAACCGCGGAGGTGGGAACCACGATGGCGGCGACGGTGGATTCTTCGGCGGC
>DNHA01000280.1:58387-59398 GCA_003486025.1 Micrococcaceae bacterium
GGCTTCGGCGGCTTCGGCGGCGGCGGAGGAGGATTCGGTGGCGGATTTGGCGGCGGCGGAGGTGGTGGAGGCTTCGGCGGAGGTGCCGGCGGCAGTTTCTAGAGTTACGCGGTTTTATCTCAGTAGTACGCAAATTTCAGCAATACTATTTCGTATAGAAAGGTCTACACATGACCAAGCAATCACTTTTTGGACGCGTTGCCCAGCTCGCAAAAGCCAACATCAACTCGATCCTGGATTCTGCCGAAGATCCAGAGAAGATGATGGATCAAATGGTTCGCGACTACACAGACAACATTGCAGAAGCTGAACAGGCTGTCGCCCAGACCATCGGCAATCTGCGCATGTTGGAAGACGACTACCGCGAAGATGAGCAAGCAGCAGGCGACTGGGGAACCAAAGCCTTGGCTGCTTCGAATAAGGCCGACGAATTCCGCACGGCAAACGATGCCGACAACGCCGCGAAATTCGACAATTTGGCTAAGGTCGCCATTCAGCGTCAGATGCAGGCCGAAAGCGAGATGAAAACCGCTAACCCGACCATCTCCTCGCAGCGCGAAATCGTTGAGAAGCTGAAGACCGGCCTGAACCAAATGAAGGAAAAGCGCAACGAACTGGTCAGCAAGCGCGACGAACTCGTTGCTCGTGCCAAGTCTGCAAACGCGCAGAACCAGGTCAACGAGGCGGTGAAGTCCGTAAATATGATGGATCCGACCAGCGAGATCAGCCGCTTTGAGGAAAAGATCCGCCGTGAAGAAGCTAAGGTGCGAGGTGCCTCTGAGCTGGCCTCGTCCAGTCTCGACGCTCAGTTTGAGTCATTGGAAGACCTCGGTGAGCAGACCGAGGTCGAGGCACGACTGGCGGCTTTGAAGGCTAATCAGACCGGAGCCTTGGAAAGCTAGACTCACTGCATGGCAATAGGCGCCGGAATTGTTCATCGTGAACAGATCCGGCGCCTATTGCTCGCTCAAAAATAAAAGCCAAAACAAAAAGTGGAGATCCAATTGGATC
>DNHA01000346.1:0-8500 GCA_003486025.1 Micrococcaceae bacterium
ACAACGGGTCGGCGATACTTGAAAAAGTACTGCTGCTAACGAGCAACGATCGCGGGGATGAAAGTGCAACTTCAGTCATCGAAGAATGACTTCAGCGCATTGGGCGAAGAACAAGTCCAACGTATTCGGCGCAAGTCAATTTCGGTGCTTTCCGCCGGACAGATCCTCGGTGGATTGGGTAGCGGTGCCACACTAACTCTCGGCTCATTACTGATCGTCAGTATCTCTGGTCTTGACTCCTTGGCAGGAATGGCTGCCACCATGAATACGCTTGGTGCAGCAGTCATGGCCATTCCGTTAGCATTAATGGCCCAGAAACATGGTCGCCGGATTTCACTGTCCAGCGGTGCACTATTGGCTGCCAGCGGCATCGTGGTTATTATTTCCGCAGCAATATTGAGCTTTTGGCCATTGCTGATGCTTGGAATGCTAGTACTTGGCACCGGTTCGGCGATGAACCTCCAGTCCCGTTTCGCGGCCACCGATCTTTCTAGCAAAACTACTCGAGGCCGTGACCTTTCGGTGGTCGTCTGGTCAACAACTCTTGGTGCAGTGATCGGGCCAAACCTCTTTGAACCAGGTGAAGTTGTTGCCCAATACCTCGATCTTCCTGTCTTCACCGGTGGATTTCTTATAGCGATGGTAGCTCAGCTAGCTGGGGCACTGGTTTATTTCTTTGGCTTACGTCCTGATCCATTACGGGTAGCACAATATCGAGCATCCGCCCAAGCGCAAGCTGGACAGCTTCGCCGCCGAGGTTGGACTATTCTGCGCAACACACCTGTGGCCAGACGTGCGGTGTTGACCGTAGCGCTATCCCATATGTATATGGTCGCCATGATGTCGATGACCCCGATTCACATGCAACACCACGGAGCAGAACTAACGCTCATCGGTTTTACCATTTCTATGCACGTGGCCGGAATGTACGCTTTATCTCCAGTTTTTGGTTGGCTTACCGATAAATTTGGTGCCCGACCGATCATTCTTCTGGGGCAAGCATTGCTGATCTCGGCGAGTCTTTTAGTTTGGGTCAATCCGTCAGACCATACTTAGACAACCATCGCACTGCTTTGTTTGGGCCTCGGGTGGTCAGCGTCAACGGTTGCCGGTTCCACCATGATTTCAGGTGCCGTAGAAGTCTCCGAACGGCCGCAACTACAGGGGACTTCTGATTTATGCATGAGTTTAGCTGGGGTCATTGGTGGACTTAGCGCTGGTCCAATTCTCGCGGCTGTCGACTTAGAAGGCTTGGCAGTGGCCTTATTGGCTCTCGCAATAATTATGATTGGGCTCAATCTGCGGGCAACCCGAACTGAGACTATCCGCGCCTGAGAAATAGTGCCAAGCTGAAAGTAGCCAGAAGCTTCCTAAGGAATGGTAATTATGGACTCCCCGACTCGATGCATCATAGTTGGTGGCGGCCCTGCAGGCATGGTGGCGGGTTTGCTTTTGGCACGGTGCGGAATCCCAGTGACTGTTTTTGAGAAGCATGGTGATTTTCTCCGAGATTTTCGCGGAGATACCATTCATCCATCGACGCTTCAGTTATTAGATGACCTTGGACTGATGGGTGAATTCGAAAAAATAAACTACTCCAAAGTGACTCATGCAGAATTCCCTTGCAAAGGCGGAACTCTGAGCACTGTGCTCGATCTGTCCAGACTCAAGCACCCCTATCCTTATATTGCTATGGCTCCGCAGTGGGATTTCTTAGATCTCTTAGCGCGTGCCGGTGCCAACGAAGACTGCTTTGAACTGCGCATGAACTGCGAGGTGACTGATTTACTCATCGAGGGTGGTCATGTCGTTGGGATCCGCTACTCAGGACCCGAGGGTATGGGGCAGATGCGAGCGTTACTGACGATCGCTGCAGATGGCCGCTGGTCCAAGGTTCGCGAAGTTGCAGGAATATCCCTGAAATCATTTCGCGTGCCACTAGACGTTTGGTGGTTCAAGGTTCCGGGCCAGCTGAAGGCTGAAAACGTACTTGCACCAGCCTTTACGAAAAACCGTGCATTTGTTCTTATTCCGCGTAATGGTTATGTCCAAACCGCAATGCTTCTATCCAAGGGCACCGATGCACAGTTGCGTACTATGGGTGCCGAAGTTTGGCACCAAGCAATTGCCGCTGCAGCTCCCGAGCTGCATGACGGTGTCCAGGGATTAAAGCTGGAGGATGCAAAACTGCTGGATATAAAGCTCAACCGGGCAATACGTTGGTGGCGTCGAGGGCTGCTGTGTATCGGAGATTCGGCTCATGCTATGAGTCCAGTAGGGGGAGTAGGTGTAAATCTCGCGGTTCAAGATGCGGTGGCGGCCGCCCGCATTCTCGCAGGGCCACTAAAGTCAGGGACTATTTCGGATCGCGACGTGGACGCCGTGCAGAAACGCCGAATTATCCCTACGGTGTTGGTTCAGAGCACTCAGCGGTTGATGCATTTGGGCTTGGAACGACTGATGAAAAGTGATGAGGAAGTTGCTATGCCTTTACTCGTGGCAAAATTCTTGAAGGCGTTTCCTGGCCTGACTTCGATTCCGGCCAGGCTACTAGGTGTAGGCATTCTGCAGGAACGGCCGCCGGCAGCGGCGCGGAGCCGTAAATAAAAAGGTAAAGCGGGGTTAAACACCAATGGTGCAGTACCATCCGAATCGGACGGTACTGCACCAGAAGTTTGGCAGTGCTAAAGCTTAGCGAGCCTGGATGTTGGTTGCCTGTGGGCCCTTTGGACCGGCTTCCAAGGTGTATTCTACGTTCTGGCCCTCTTCGAGGCTACGGAAACCGAAGCTCTGGATTGCGGAGTAGTGTGCGAACACATCTGCCGATCCATCAGAAGGAGCGATGAAGCCGAAGCCCTTTTCAGCGTTGAACCATTTAACAGTGCCAGTAGCCATGTTGTTATTTCCTTATTTATTCATTGGCCACTACGTGACCTTGTTGCCGAGTCGAAATCCGAAACGGAAAATTAGTGGTTACCTCGAGCAGTACTATATTTGGCGAATTCCATGCCGTCGGTATCAGCTATCGAATGCTGATTTTGCCGATACCGGCCAAAACGGAGGTCGCTACGCACGCTAGATGTCCTTGCGGTCCATAGACATGACTGTGGAAATGCCAGAGTCAGTGGAGTAGAATTTGGAAGCCGCATCGTGGAAACGCTGAGAAGCGTCTGGACGAGCTGTAAGCGGTGAAGAAGAGAAGATGAAAATTCGTTTCGATAGGAGTTCGCTAATTCCGAAGAATCATTGAACCGATTTGCTGCACAGACGATTTGCTTGTCTTGCTACAAATCTAACTGCTAACGTTTGCCGGCGGATGACTCACACCTGCAAGCGTCGAGGTAACAAATTAATCGTACCATCATTTTTACTGCTTTGCCTACCGCCGGTCTCTCAGGCAGACTCCGGCGGTAGAAAAGACACCAAGATCTATAGATGCGAGTGCCAGTGCGCGAACGGATTGGTGGTTTTCTCCAAGTCGCCATCATCGTCCTCAACTCGAAGGATGGACTCATCAATCACGCCGCCCTGGTAAGCGATAAAATCACCGTCATACCGGTCGTTTTGCCCGTGCTGCACAAAGAAAGGTCCACTCGGCAGGGCCCCTTGTTCATACATTTCATGATAAACATGCTGGACCATTTGGTTCCATTCGGCAGTGCCGAAAGCTGAAAATTCGGGTACGGCAAAACCAATCTCAATGTTTCCAAAATTATTTTTCACGGATCCAGGAATGGCTGGTAAATTTTCGCTCTCCTCTAATCCGGCATGCATCCGGAAGGGGGCCTCGTCAGGATCTTCTGCGGTCTCAACCCAATACCAAACCTTTTGCATCAATTCTTCGCTAAATGCTGCTGAAAGAAGTTTCTTCTCAAGTCGCTGGGTCGCTTGCTTGAGGTTGGCGGAGCTTTTTGACACGAGAGGGGTTGAAATACTCCGTAAAGAGCGCGCGAGGCCATGCTCGGAAGCAAAGCTCATAATTCCTGGTGGAGGTAGCAACATGCAGTCCATGAGTAATGGAGGCTGCGCAAGATCATAAATAACCGAGGTCATTTGTTTGTACATTTCTGCAAATTTTGAGAGTTCGTCAGGCTCCTCGAGCTGCGCGGCAAGCGCTCTATAGGTTTCTAAGTCCTTAGAAATGCGACTGGCTAAGACACGCTGACTACTTCTCAGGATGGCCTCATAGGCGTCATCATCGACGTCATCAACAATGACGCGTTTAATGCCTGTCAGGGTGAGTCCCATAGCGCGATACTGACGAATCAGCATCACCGTTCCAAACTGGGCCGAACTATATTTGCGGTATCCAGTGAGCCGATCAACCCGAACTGGTTTGAGCAGGCCGATTTTTTCATAGTGGTGAAGCGCCTTCACGGTCACGTTCATTAACGTGGCAAATTCCCCAATGCTGTATTCCATATGGTTATCGTATGGTCTGCCCCTAGGGGAGGGTTCAAGCCTTTACCCTATTTTGTGCCATTTTTTTCTTCGCTGTTTCCATGGCTAATTCAGCATTAATGAACGCGCCGGACATGGTGCCAGCAGCAGCTGATGCGCCAACCATCGCGCCGATACTCGCAACGTTTCCCGCAGCATAGACTCCGGGGATGCCAGTGGCTCCCGTCTGTTCGGCCGAAATGAACGTACCCATCGGGTTTTCGCTGAGTTCGCCACCGAGCTCCAAATAAATCGAGGCGTTCGCAGTAACTTGGCTCGCTACAACAACAGCTTGAACTGCAAAGTCCGTACCATTTTCCAAGCTGAGTGAACTGACCTGACCACTATCATTGACCGCTAGCCTGGTCACCGAGGAATCAATCACCTCCACTTCAAGAGCGGATAGAAGCTCACGATTTTCAGCGCTGAGCTTTTCTGGGGCGTGGTTGACGAAGGTAACTTTGTCGCTGAGTTGGCTGAAAAGCAGAGCCTGATGGGTGCTCATTTCACTAACTCCGAGGATTGCAATTTGCTGATCGCGCACCTCCCAACCATGGCAGTAAGGACAATGCAACGCGGAGACTCCCCATGCTTGTTGAAGACCGGGAATATCGGGCAAGATATCTCGCGCGCCCGTTGCCAAAACGATGCGGCGGGCGATCCACTGCGACGAGTTGGTAGATATCTTGAATCCCTCTTCAACTGAACCCTGAACGGATTCGATGTGCGCAGAAGCGAATTCGACACCGTAGCTAACAGCCTCGGCGCGGCCCAACGCGATCAAGTCCTTCGGGCTGATTCCCTCGTGTCCAAGAACATTGTGAGCATGTGCTGAAACGGCGTTGCGTGGATTGCCTTCATCAACCACGAGCACTTTTCGCCGTGAACGGCCTAAGGCTATGGAAGCTGCCAGCCCTGCGCTACCGCCGCCGATGATGACTACGTCAAAGTTTTCCATGGTGTTCTCCTTGCGTTGTGATTACTTGTTCATGGTCAAAACTATCGACTTCTTGCATGGATCGTGTATCTTTTTGCGTATGACGCAAGAATTGGATTTGGACTCGGTAATTCGACAACGCATACGCGCATTGCGGCAAAGCAATGGCTGGTCTTTGGACTCGCTGGCCAAAAGGGCAGGTCTCAGCGTCTCTACGCTCAGCCGGATCGAAACTGGGAACAGACGCATAGCCTTAGACCAATTAGTCCCTATAGCTAGATCATTGGGCACAACTTTGGATGAACTGGTAGCCCCGGCCGATGGGAAAGGTGTAATCATTGGCCCTGAGCCCGTTAAAGTTCCGGGCATGACAACCTGGAAGCTTTCCGATGACGACGCGGTGAACGGGGTAATCGTCACGAAGATCCGCTTCGATCCGGAGCAACATATTGCACCAACTGAGGCGCGAGTGCACCCAGGTAAGGAATGGTTCACGGTACTGTCAGGCGAAATTCAGCTCACCTTGGGGGAGCGGGTATTCCATGTGAAGTCCGGGCAGGCAGCGCAATTCGACACCATGACTCCGCACGTCATTCGCGCCATCGGTGGCGTCGCCGAAGTATTGAGCATGATGGATAGTGCCGGGACTAGAGCCCACCACGACGACGGGCGAGAGAACTAGGCCACTTCTCTATCCAAGTTTGGTTAGGCTGTGAGCTAGGACCCATAAGTTTGCAGATCGGGAGATTGATTCATGACACACCAGCTCGAAGAGGAACTGGACAAGATCCTCGCCAACGGTGACTTCTACTTTGAAACGCTGGGAGACGGTCGTTATCGTTCGTCGTGGCATACGCAGGGAGCGTGGAACGCACATGAACAGCATATGGCCCCTGCCTCGGGGATCCTGACCCACGCTTTAGAGAACTTCCAGCCCCGAGATGACATGCGTATCGCCCGGCTGAGTTTTGAAATTCATGGGTTGATTCACGCAGGTGAATTTGAAATCACGACTCGGATGATCCGTCCGGGGCGCACCATAGAACTGATCGAAGCTGAGATGACCGCCAAGGGGCGCACCAGCATTGTCGCCCGAGCTTGGCGCGTCATCACAGCTGACTCCACGGCTGTCGCGGGAATCGAAGATGCGACAGTTGTAGGGCCTGAGGAAAGTGAAGTGCAGGATATCTCTGCGCAGTGGCCCGGTGGCTATATCCGTTCCATTGAAATGCGTGCCGCACCAGGGCGCCGTCCCGGTAAAGGGATCGCTTGGCTGCGTACCCCGTATGCTTTGATCGACAGCGTGCAGGCGTCCCGTTTGGCCAGTCTGATTGGTTTAGTGGATACCGCCAACGGCGTGGCGCCACGCGCTGAGCCTGGAAACGGGAACTGGATGTTCCCCAATCTGGATCTACAGATCCACATGTACAGGGAACCTGAAGGCCAATGGCTGGGACTAGAAGTACAGCAAAGCTACGGCACCGATGGCATTGGGCTAACCTCTACCGTGTTACACGATACCTCGGGGCCTTTTGGCCGTGCCGAGCAGATTCTAACTGTTCGCCAGCTCTAGCGTGAGGTTTCAGCGAGCTGCGCTAAGAGCTTCTTTAACTTTGCCTTTGGCATGATGGTGAAGCCCTTAGCACGGTAAGTTTCGCGATCTGCTCCGTGCACCTTGAAGAGGGCATAACCGCGCTTGATTAAAAACAGGACTGGCTTGCGATGCTGGGAGACATCTCGGATAAAACGCCGGATTGAGGTCAAGAGCGCTGGCTCATCAACGTAGTATGCCTGAACATTGATGCCCTTGGATCGCAACGGTTCCAGTACCTCGGACAGGAATATCCCTTCGGCGATAATCGGGCCACCGCTTCCGTGCACTTCACGGTGTCCGGTGTAGCTGGAGGTGGTGATCGAGTAGTTCGGCACCATGGTGTGGCCTTGGGCTAGGAGTTCGCTCACCGCGGTCAGTGCTGCCTGCATATTCCAGGTATCGGGATGGTCCCAATCAATTTCGCCATACCCGGTACGTGGGAATTCTTCCGGGTGCCCATCCTCGCTGATCTGCCGATAGAACTCATCCAAGGGAAGATGCGGATTGCCGAATCGGTTGGCAAGGTATGACTTACCCGAGCCGGAAGGCCCGCCGAGGAGGATGACAGGGGTGGAAGAAAGAGGCACCAGATTATTATCACGCAGAACCTTGGGTAATTCGAATTAGGCGATTGGTATCACTGCTCTCACGGATCGAGTTAAGCCGCGGTGGGCGGGGGTGTGCAGCGAACTGAATTAGAATCGGAACATGACCCTTTGGAATCCCGAATCGAGCGCGCCGCTGTCCTATCAGTTTGAGGATGCCAGTGGGGATCCCGAAGCTGACTTGGAGCGTGGTGTTCAACTACTGCGTGAAGTTCAGTCCGGCAGCAGAGGCGCACTATTACGGTTTTACCGACCCGATCCAACGCTGGCCTTTGGACAGCGTGATATCCGGCTACCGGGATTCGAACGTGCCGCCCAAGCAGCCCAGGCAGCTGGCTATGCTCCACTGGTACGCAAGGCCGGGGGACGTGCAGCTGCCTACCACCGCGGCACATTGATCGTGGATCATATCGAACCACATTCCGAAGCGATTATTGGGCAGCAACAGCGTTTTAAAGTATTCGCGGATCTTTATGCGCGAGCTTTTCGAAAGCTGAACGTCGATGCCCATGTGGGCCCGATCGATGGTGAATACTGCCCGGGGGACTACTCGGTACATGGGATCCCTGCAGACCGCTCGCGTGCCAACTCCGCGGTCAAACTTATCGGCACCGCTCAACGCGTGATCTCCGGTGCCTGGCTATTTAGCAGCGTGTTTGTCATTGAAGACTCCGCCCCGCTGCGGTCAGTACTCGACACGGTCTATCGGGCATTGGAAATCCCCATGGATCCATCCACCGTTGGTGCCGCGGATGACTTGGTCGCGGGCATTACCGTAGAAGACTTCGTTCTGGCGTTGCTAGGGGTCTATCGTGAACATACAGAAATTCTCGGCGCCTAACAGCTTTCTAACGCTGAACGTAAAGAAGCCTGATGCCTCCCTTTTGTGGGGGAGGCATCAGGCTTCAAAATTTTATGCGGACT
>DNHA01000346.1:8522-12617 GCA_003486025.1 Micrococcaceae bacterium
CAGCTAGGAAGTTAGGCGCCTACGCGCTGAACAACTTCTTCGATTCGCGGGTTGGTGGCTGCGGTGCCATCTGGGAAAATCAGGGTCGGCACGGTCTGGTTTCCGCCGTTAACTGATTCCACGATCTCGGCGGTTCCCTCAACCTCTTCGATATTGACCTCGGTGTACGCCACACCCTTCTGATCCATCAGACGCTTGAGGTTACGGCAATAACCGCACCAGCTAGTGGTGAACATGGTGACCCCGCCAGCAGCAGGAACATACTTTTCAAGATTTAATTCGTTGCTCATACTTCA
The DNA here is from genome assembly GCA_003486025.1 of Micrococcaceae bacterium. GTDB lineage: Bacteria > Actinomycetota > Actinomycetes > Actinomycetales > Micrococcaceae > Glutamicibacter. The sequence goes on from DNHA01000346.1 coordinate 8,819, forward strand.
TGTAACCATGTGAACTTACTGTTTGTTCCGCTTTACCGGGCGCAAGCCAGATGAATTTTCTTAGCTGAGCGAGGAACGCGCCAACAGCAGTTATGCGGACTACACTGGTGCCCAACGACCAAGGGCGGCAGGAAGTGAAAACATGTGTGGACGATATGTGATGGCTAAAGCCATTGGTGATCTGGTCGCGGAGGCAGAAGCCGAAGCGGATGACAATCTGCAGCTGCGCCATTCATGGAATATCGCACCCACCACAGATGTGCCGATAGTGCTCGAAAGGCTTATCGATGGCCAGCTGCACCGCCAAATCCACGTGGCCCGCTGGGGTCTGGTACCTGGATGGGCTAAAGAACTTTCGGTGGGTGTGCGTGCTTTCAACGCACGCAGTGAAACTGCTGCCAGCAAACCTACTTTTCGTGCGGCCGTCAAAAAGCGCAGGGCGGCGGTGCCCATGCAGGGGTACTACGAGTGGAAGAAGGAAGGCAGCAAAAAACGGCCGTTTTTCGTTCACCGTGAAGACGGCAAACTCATGTTTTTTGCAGGCCTCTACGAATGGTGGAAAGACGAGAACGGCGACTGGATCTTATCGACCTCGATCCTCACTATGGAGTCGCCCTCCGCCGAAGAACCCGGTGTGTTAGGTGAACTTGCCGGACTCCATGACAGGCTGCCCATACCGTTGGATCCGCAGATGATGTCCCGCTGGCTGAACCCGGATGAAGAAGATGGCGAAGGACTAATCGAAGAAGTCCGCGCACAAGCCTATGACGTGGCGTCCACCTGGACCATGTATGAGGTCGACTCGGCCGTGGGTAACGTGCGAAATAATTCAGCTGAACTCATAGAAGAGCACACTAACGCGCTCTTCTAAACCAGGCGCTCGCCGGTTGGCTCACGCCGGCCCCAGACAAGGCCGCCACCAGCACCCAACCCAAGAAAACCGAGCCCCACGGCGATCTTGCCAATAATTGGGGCTGCGCTTGCCGTCAGCTCTCCTTGAAGCTCGGCGTTGCTCAACGGCGCGTAAGCAAACCAGCCGAACTCCTTGACCTGGTAACTGTCCCACCACAGCAGGACAACTCCGAGAAGCAATAACAGCGCACCGAGCCCGATGGCCAGCGCAAAGGAAATCTGCCGGCTTCGTGCTCGGTTGGCGAAGCTGAAACCCGCGGCTACACCGCACGCTGCGATTCCGAGCCCGATCAACAGTTGCCCCAGGACCTTGGTGAGGCTGGGTCCGAAATAGAACGTGTCCTCACGTAGTGAGACGTAAGAGCCCGTGTAAAGCGTGACCATCTGCCTGCTATCCCACCACACCAGCAGGATCCCTGCGAGCAGTAATAGGATTCCCAGGCCACAAGCACTGCGCGGTATTCTTCGCGAAGGCTGGATAATACGTTCTGACATGGGAACTATCTTGCCACGTATTTAGCTGCTGGGGATGTGAGGGAAGAAATAAAAACTGCCGGTTAACTCTCAAGGAGCTAACCGGCAGTTAGAAGAGCAATAGCGGGGTTAGTGCCCGCGCTTGATCCACTCATCTAAATTAGGTGCCTCGGCACCAATAGTGGTCGCGTCTCCGTGACCGGTGTTCACCACTGTCGCTTCTGGCAAGACCAGTAACTTGGTCCGAATCGACTCGACGATCGTCTCGAAGCTCGAGTAGCTGCGCCCGGTGGCACCTGGGCCGCCATTGAACAGCGTGTCGCCACTGAACAGCACGCCGAGGTCCGGAGCATAGAAGCAGGTCGAACCTGGCGAGTGCCCCGGGGTGTGGATTGCGGTCAGGGTAGTGTCCCCGATGGTGAAGGTGTCGCCTTCCTGAATTTCTGCATCGACCTTGCGCTCTGGGTAGATGGCGTCCCAGAGCATTGAATCGGCAGGGTTCAGGTACAACGGTGCTTCGACCTCGTCAGAGAATTCTGCAGCCGCACGAATGTGGTCATCATGCCCGTGGGTGAGCAGTACCGCCATCACTTCGCGGTCACCTACCACCTCAAGGATTTTTGCCACATCATGGGCCGGATCGATAACCATAACTTCGGAATCATCGCCGATGACCCAGACGTTATTGTCAACATCCCACGTGCCGCCATCCAGGGAGAAAGTCCCCGAGGTGATGACGTTTTCAATCTGTACAGTCATTAGAGCTCCACTACTGATCGCAGTACGGTGCCTTCATGCATCTTGTCGAAGGCTGCTTCGATTTCGTCCAGCTTGATGCGCTCGGTGACAAATGCGTCCAAGTCGAGGTTTCCCTGCTTGTACTGCTCGACGAGCATTGGGAAGTCGCGGCTTGGCAGGCAGTCGCCGTACCACGAGGACTTCAGCGAACCGCCATGTCCAAAGACATCAAGTAGTGGCAGTTCTAGCTTCATCTCCGGGGTTGGCACACCCACTAGGACTACACGGCCTGCAAGGTCGCGGGCGTAGAAAGCCTGCTTGTAGGTTTCTGGGCGGCCTACCGCGTCGATGACAACGTCCGCGCCGAATCCGCCGGTTAGTGCCTTGATAGCTTCAACCGGATCACCCTTCGAAGAATCGATGGTGTGGGTAGCGCCCAGCTGCTTTGCGGTCTCCAGCTTTGCCGGGTTCAGGTCTACGGCGATGATGGTGGTCGCACCTGCCAGCTTGGCGCCGGCGATGGCTGCTACGCCTACGCCGCCACAGCCAATAACTGCTACGGATTCTCCGCGCTTGACTTCACCGGTGTTGATCGCCGCGCCGATGCCTGCCATGACACCACAGCCGAGTAGGCCTACCGCTGCAGCATCTGCGTCCTCGTCCACCTTGGTGCACTGTCCGGCTGCCACGAGGGTTTTCTCTGCGAAGGATCCAATGCCCAGTGCGGGGGAAAGCTCGGTGCCATCTTCCAGAGTCATCTTCTGGGTGGCGTTAGCGGTATTGAAGCAGTACTGAGCCTGGCCCTTGGCGCAAGCGCGGCACTGACCGCATACTGCGCGCCAGTTCAGGATCACTCGGTCGCCCACGACTACGTTGGTCACGTTCTCGCCGATCTGGCTGACTACCGCGGTGGACTCGTGGCCCAATAGGTATGGGTAGTCGTTGCCAATTCCGCCAAGCTTGTAGTGCAGGTCGGTGTGGCAAACGCCGGCGGTCAGTACGTCGACGATAACCTCTCCCGGACCTGGGTCAGGAACAATAATGTTCACGACCTCTACCGGTGCGTCTTTGGCGCGGGAAATTACGGCTTTGACCTTATGCGGCATGGATTTACTCCTGAGTTTATTTGTACGTATGTCTCGATGCTATCGGGGTGCTCGGTGCTAATCGAGTATTAGGGCCACCGTGACGTAAGAAGTTTCGCGCAGAGCCAAGTTAGGGGTGTGGCTGGCAGCTTTTCTTGAGATCTATTCTAAGGTCGCGGGTGGTGCGAACTTCATGCTCAAGCGTCGGTGAGCAATAGAATCACACCGGCTAAGGAGGCTACGGCACGTAAGGTATTTGCGCGGATCCAACGGTCTCGATACTGCTTCCAAGGTATTTTTTGCTGATCCAAGGCACGGTTCAGCGGAACATTCAGACAAATCGTCAGCAGTCCGCCACCCAATACAAGTGCCGCACCAATGCAATGGACCGTCGCACCATGCGTGATCGCCTGTCCAAGGTACCCGATGCTGCTGAGCAACCCGAGAAAGAACAAGCTCAAAAACGGTGCTCGTTCGGCGTATTTATTGACTTTGACCATGAAATCGCTCGCATCAGAGTCCTTCGCCGCGGTCAGTGCAGGGAAGATCACTAAAGAAAACGCTGCATAAAAACCGCCGAGGAGCGCGCC
>DNHA01000346.1:12637-13244 GCA_003486025.1 Micrococcaceae bacterium
AGAATGAGGGTGAGAGGGAGCAACACGGTGATAAACCACTGGATGACCATGGTCTCTATCCAACCCGACAAAATATGCAATGCAGTCCAAATTATTGCGATGTTTCCCCAATATTCGTTTCTCTCCGAGCAATGTGTGAGCGCAGCGTTCCTCGGCAGTCTTTGCTGCATCTAGTTACCAGGTGGGATCATGAGCGAGTTTCTTCGGAGGCCTTCGTAACCATACGGCCACCGGTGGCGCCCCTTGATGGCGTAGCGGCCAGTCCTGCGAACGGTGAATCCATCGTGGCCTGCTTCCAAGCTCGCTGGTTCCAGTTTTAGGAGGGAATTTCTGGAAGCGTGCCAAAGGGCGATAGCCCGGCATATCATCCCAGCCTAAACTGTCCGTCGGCCTGACTAGCGTAACTGTTGTTCGAATACGTGTTCGAATATAATGGTTTTAGTGAGATGGAGGGGTACGCGTGGGCATGTTTACCGAATCAATCCAGGTTTCCTGCGCACCCTACGGGGTGCCATTGAGGATTTCGTGGAACGGGTGCGACTATCGGCTGGTCGCCGAGCCGCAGCGCTGGTTCGAGCGCCGTAAGTGGTGGGATGAAAACCTGCGC
>DNHA01000351.1:0-160 GCA_003486025.1 Micrococcaceae bacterium
GAAGCGCACGTCCTTGGCATTTTGCTGGATGAAGGTTCGGCGCGATTCGACGTCCTCGCCCATCAGCACGGAGAAGACCTCATCAGCTGCGGCCGCGTCATCCATGGCCACCTGGCGCAGAATGCGGTGAGCCGGATCCATGGTGGTGTCCCACAGTTCC
>DNHA01000351.1:224-16866 GCA_003486025.1 Micrococcaceae bacterium
GAAGACGTATTCGTGAGCGGCGTTGGACCACTTAATGCGGTACAGCGGCGGGCTTGCAAGGTACACATAGCCCTGCTCGATCAGCGGACGCATGAAGCGGAAGATCAGCGTGAGCAGCAGCGTGGTGATGTGCTGGCCGTCCACGTCGGCGTCGGCCATCAACACGATCTTGTGATAGCGCAGCTTGGCCATGTCGAACTCTTCGCCGATGCCGGTGCCGAAGGCGGTGATCATCGCCTGCACTTCGGCATTGCCCAGCGCACGGTCCAAACGCGCACGTTCCACGTTCAGGATCTTTCCGCGCAGCGGCAGGATCGCCTGCGTGTGCGGGTCGCGTCCGCGCTTGGCCGAGCCGCCTGCGGAGTCACCCTCGACGATGAAGACCTCGCACTCGGCAGGGTTCTTCGAGGAGCAGTCCGAAAGCTTGCCCGGCATGCCGAAGGATTCCATCGGCGACTTGCGGCGCGCGTTATCACGCGCTTTGCGGGCTGCCATGCGGGCCTGGGAGGCCAGCATCGCCTTGCGGATAATGTCCTTGGCGACGTTCGGGTTGCGTTCGAACCAGTCACCGAGTTCCTCGTTGACCACACCGTGCACGAAGCCACGGGCCATCGAGTTACCCAGCTTGGTTTTGGTCTGGCCTTCGAACTGCGGTTCGGAGAGCTTGACCGAAAGAACTGCGGTCAGCCCCTCGCGGACGTCATCACCGGAGAGGTTGTCATCCTTTTCGCGCAGGATCTTGTTATCGCGGGCGTAGCGGTTGAGCAAGCCGGTCAATGCGGCGCGGAAACCCTCTTCGTGGGTACCGCCCTCGTGGGTGTTGATGGTGTTCGCGTAGGTGTGCACAGACTCCGAGTAGGCATTGGTCCACTGCATCGCCACTTCAACGCTGATACCGCGAGTTGTGTCCTCGGCCTCGAAGGCAATGACCTCGTCGTGCACCAATTCCACTTTTTTCGCGGAGTTCAGGTGCTTGACGTAATCGAGCAATCCGTCCTTGTACAGGTAGTCGACCACGCGTGGTTTAACAACCTGGTTTTCACGCTCGTCTTCGACCTCGGCCTCAACCTCTTCAACCACCCGCTCGTCGGTCAGACGGATGCGCAGGCCTTTGTTCAGGAAGGCCATCTGCTGGAAACGCGCACGCAGGGTTTCAAAATCAAATACTGTGGTTTCAAAGATTCCGGCGTCCGGGTAGAACGTCTGGGTGGTGCCGGTTTCTTCGGTTTCTTCACCACGGGTCAATGGGGATGTGGTCATGCCGCCATTGCCGAAGGAGATCCGCCAGGCGTAGCCCTTTTGCCGAACGATGGTGTCCACGCGGCTAGATAGCGCGTTGACTACCGAAATACCCACGCCGTGCAGACCGCCGGAGACCGCATAGCCGCCGCCACCGAACTTACCGCCAGCATGCAGGATAGTCATTACGACCTCTACCGCAGGCTTGCCCTCTGTCGGGTGCATATCTGTGGGGATGCCACGGCCGTTGTCCTGTACTCGGACAGCACCGTCATTCTGCAAGGTGATGTCGATAGTGTCGCAGTATCCGGCTAGAGCCTCATCGACGGAGTTATCAACAACTTCGTAGACCAGGTGGTGCAGGCCACGCGGTCCGGTTGAACCGATGTACATGCCCGGGCGTTTGCGTACCGCTTCGAGTCCTTCAAGGACGGTAATGTCCTGGGCGCCATAGGTGTGTTCGACTTTTGAAGTCATCGATTCCGCGGGTACTTGGCTCTCGGCCGGCTCCTGCGGTGAAGCGTTTTCGGTAGACACTTGTGCTACGAACTCCTCGAATTTGGTGCGCGATTCCTTGCCGCCCCTGCGTGCGGGCTAACAAGAAACCATGGTCTGGTGCAACGTGCGCGCGGGATACCCACGCGACGCGCACTCACTGCCTCTAATTCTACCGCGTTTAGCAAAATATATAGGGATCCTGAGTATCAAATCGGCTGTAGTAGGCACAGAATCATCACTTAGAGCGGTTACTGGCGGAGCAGTAAGGGGGGATCCAGCCAGCGGCTCCGTTAGAGCGCCATATGCCGTGCCAGCAATTTTATCCGTAGGTATCGCGAGGGCCTCGTCCGGCAACTGAACGTAGGCCGTGGCGCCAGGAGGGTGCATTAGGGCCCAGAACCTTGATAACCGTGACGATTCCCGACCCTAATTCTGCGTCAATTTTTTTCAAAATCTGATGGCTGAGTAGGCGTAATTGGGTAGCCCAGGAAGTTGAATCGCAGCGTACGACCACGACTGTGTCTTCAAAAGATTCGGGCTTGCAATGTGCTGCCACGTCTTCGCCGACCAATTCTGTCCAGCGACCCAATACGGATCCGACCGCAACCTGAGTATTCCAGCCACGAGATTTTGACATTCTCGATACGATTTCACCGATGGCATGTGGATCGCGCGCGGATCCTTCAACGGCTTTACCCTGCGGCGCTGCAAAACCGCGACGCGTTGCTTGACGCTTTTTGACCCGCTCCATGCGGGCGGCGTCAATCCGAGTCTCCCCACGTTCTTCGGCGAGTTTTCGCATGCGATTAAGCAATGCTTTGGCCGAGTCGAGTTCTTCCTCAGACATCTCTGACCTGCCCAGGGCTCACCATGAAAAAGTGTCCCTTCAAGGCCTCTGGTACATCGGCAGCCACCGCCGCGGTCACCAATACTTGTTCGGCTCCGGCAACAATATGCGCCAAGCGGTCCCGCCGGGTAGCGTCAAGCTCTGCAAATACATCATCGAGGATCAAAATCGGGCCAGACCCAGTTCGCGGATCGTCGTCACCAAAGACGCGGTAAGCAGCCAAACGCAATGCGAGCGCAAAGGACCAGGTCTCCCCATGCGAGGCGTAGCCTTTTGCAGGTGTTGCCCCCAATGTCAGGGTCAAATCATCGCGATGTGGACCAAATAGTGAAATTCCGCGATCTAATTCGCGTGCCCGGTTTGCCTCGATGGCGCTCAGCAGCAAATCACGAATTTCGTCTTGGCTCAATCCCTCAAGATTTTTCACCGGCAAGGAATTTTCGTCAATCTCGCCTTCAAGAGATGAGCGATAAACCGCATCTGCATGCTTTTTACCATCGGCAAGATCCGCGTAGGCCGCTTCCATATAGGGCCGGAGCAAGGCAAGGACCATCAGACGGCCACGAATGAGGCGGGCGCCGCAGGTGGCCAGTTGCATGTCCCATGCCTGCAAGGTGTTCTCTTGAGAGGAATTAAGTTTTGCTTTGCCTCTGATCGACTTCAACAACGCATTTCGTTGTTTCACGATCCGGTCGTAGTCGTTTTTGGTGCCGGCTTCGATAGGTCTTAAGGAAATCAGCATTTCATCGAGGAAACGACGTCGATTAGACGGATCTCCCTTGATCAAAGACAGATCTTCGGGAGCAAAGAGTACGGTTCGCACGAGCCCGAGAATCTCTCGTGCGCGGATCGGATTGGCGCGGTTGATCCGTGCTCTGTTGATTTTTCCGCTGGTAATTTCCACCTCGAGGGAGGTGGACTGAGCTCCACGGTGTAGGGTCCCGCGGATCAATGCACGTTCGGAACCGAAGTGAAGCAGCGGAGCATCGTTGCCGACTCGGTGCGAGGAAAGGTTCGCTAGATATCCGATGGCTTCAACGATGTTCGTTTTACCGACGCCGTTGGGTCCAACCAGTACGTTGATGCCCGGGGCTAGTTGTACGTCGGCCTGCACGTACGAGCGAAAGCTCGTGAGGGAAAGCTGCGAGATATACACCGAGAATCCTGAAAGCTCCGAAGCGGTGGAATATTTAGGACTCCACCGCTAACTTGTTGCTAGTTCGAGTTGGGAAGCCGAACTGGCATAACGAGGTACCGGTATTGGTCCTGGTCGTCTTCATCGATTTTCTTCTGACCAGTGACCATTGCTGGCTTTGGAGCGCTGGTGAAGGAAAAACGCACAAAATCAGTATTGAACGAGCTCAACCCTTCGCTGAGGAAGGTTGGGTTGAATGCAACAGTGATGTCTTCTCCGCGCAATGAAGCAACAATTGATTCTTCGGCCTGGGCATCCTCACCAGTTCCTGCGTCAAGGGTCAATTGTCCATCGGTGAACGCCATGCGTACTGGGGTGTTTCGTTCAGCGACAACAGAAACGCGGCGTACCGCTTCAATCAGATCACTGGAGCGGACAGTAGCGTGAATTGGAGTGTTCTCCGGGAACAACGAACGAATCTTTGGGTAATCGCCATTGATAAGTAACGAGGTTGTCCGACGGTTGGCGCTTTCGAAACCGATCATTTCCCCGGTAGGGCTGATTGCAAGCTTCAGGTCGCCAGAACTGGAAAGTGTTTTAGCTACTTCGTTTAATGTTTTGGCTTTGACCAAGAAGGAAGTAGAAATTTCTGGCTGGTTTGGAGTCCAATTCAGTTCACGCATTGCCAAACGGTAACGGTCAGTGGCAAGGAAAGTGATGAGATCATTTTCAATTTCAACTTTGATACCAGTCAAAACCGGGAGCGTGTCATCCTTCGATGCCGCGACAATAACCTGAGATACAGCTTCCGAGAAAGCCTGGCCATTGATAGTGCCCGCAACTTCTGGCAGTGCTGGCAAGGAAGGATATTCCTCAACTGGCATGGTCGCTAAGTGGAATCGTGAACGGCCGCAGGAGACGGTGATCTTTGTTCCATCAGTTTCGAGGGTCACAGTTGAATTTGGCAATGATCGGGTAATTTCCGCAAGCAACTTGCCAGAAATTAAGACCTTGCCTTGTTCTGCAATATCTGCAGGGATCTCAATGTGGGATGAAATTTCGTAATCAAATCCCTCGAGGCGAACGATGCCTTCATGGGTAGTGATCAAAATGCCAGCAAGTACTGGAGATGGTGGACGCTGCGCTAGAGACCTTGCGGTCCAAGAAACGGCATCTGCCAATACATCCTTTTCAACGCTGAACTTCACGAAAAATCCGCCTTTCGGAACTCATAAGTCTTAAGTGAGGCCAAGAAGGTTGTTTCCCGCCAAGTTCTTAAGCATAGAGCAGGTAGCTACACGATATCTCCACTTAATCTTGCCACGGCTTCTTCGAATAGCCTGCATGGAACTTTCCAGATGTGCGTAACCGCGAGCTTATGAACAAAAAGCAGTTCAAAACCTGTGTTGGCGCAGAGGTCTCGTTATTTGGATGAATAAGTGTTTAAAGGAAGTAGTGTTAATAACCCCTGTGGATACTGTGGATAAGGCCCTCGAGTCCATAGTTTGAACCAATTGTGCATGTGAACAAACTGTGACTGGCAGTGACACTGAGTTCCATGGCCCTGTTGATACTCAGTGTCACGCTTTCCTGAGTCCACACTCGAGGTGCTAGTTATACTCAGGTTGTCTTCATGTAATCCACAGTCTTATCCACAGCTGTGTTTTACCGGTTTAGTGCTCGCGCTGACTCTGTTTAATTCGGTTTGTCAGTTCTGTCACCTGGTTGAAGATTGCTCGCCGCTCGGCCATCAACTCCCGAATTTTGCGATCCGCATGGATTACGGTGGTGTGGTCTCGTCCGCCAAGTTCCGCGCCAATCTTCGGCAATGACATATCCGTCAACTCACGAAGCAGATACATCGCGATCTGACGTGCCGTGACCAGGGTTCGAGTACGAGATTTACTGTTGAGCTCATCAATAGACAGCCCGAAGTACTCGGCAGTTTGTTTGATAATGGTTGAAGGCGTGATTTCCTGAGCACCATCAGCACTGATCAGGTCTTTGAGAACGGTTTCTGCCAAAGCCAGGTCAACATGTTGGTTGTTCAATGAAGCAAAAGCGGTCACTCGGATGAGCGCACCCTCAAGCTCACGGATATTAGTTGAGATTCTGGAAGCGATATATTCCATGACATCACCGGGAGCAGACAGATTCTCGGCGTCAGCTTTCTTGCGCAGGATCGCAATACGGGTTTCCAATTCAGGGGGCTGGATGTCGGTGAGCAAACCCCACTCAAAACGGGAACGCATGCGATCTTCAAATCCTTGCAGCTGTTTAGGCGGCAAGTCAGAGGTAATCACTACCTGCTTGTTGTGATTGTGCAATGCATTGAAGGTATGGAAGAACTCTTCTTGCGTTGCATCTTTATTGGCCAAGAATTGAATATCGTCGATGAGCAAAATATCGACATTACGATAGGTCTGTTTGAAGCTGGCACCCTCGTCATCACGGATTGAGTTGATGAAGTCATTAGTGAACTCTTCGGAGTTCACATAACGTACTCGGATCCCCTTGTAGAGATGACGCGCGTAATGCCCAATGGCGTGAAGCAGGTGAGTTTTGCCTAGCCCGGAATCGCCATAGATAAATAGCGGGTTGTAGGCTTTGGCCGGTGCTTCAGCGACCGCGACCGCGGCCGCGTGAGCGAATCGATTCGATGACCCAATGACAAAAGTGTCAAAAATGTACTTTGGATTGAGCCGGCCAAACTCTTGTGAGTTTGATGGGGGAGTCGGCTGTGGTGCTGGCTGCGGTCGAGGTCCAGGGGTTTCTGGAACTGGAGCCGGGATCGGAGCTGGTGAAGTCTTTTTTTCGGCTGGCTGTTCGACTTCCTCAGCTAAGGACAGGTCGACACTTACAGCGCAACGGATATCGTCTTGAAAGACCTCGCGCAACGCCTGATCGAGAGGTTCGCGTAGCTGAGTTTGCAAGATATCGCGGGTGAGGTCGTTAGGTACGGCAACAAGCAGGGTACTGCCAATGAGTCCCTGGGGTTTAGCAAGGGACACGAATGGACGATGGCGGGCCTTGACTCGATCATCATCTTCGATCTTACGAATGACTTGACGCCAGGAGCTCCCAATACTATTGGTCTCGTCGCTGCTCACTAAGGGCGCCCCACTTCCATCATTTAATGCAATGTTGATCACATAAAACCCTGTTTCAGGCCTCATTTTCGCCGTTTTGGCGACGTTATCTCCACTGATTCTAACCACTATCCACATGGTTATGCACAGTCTGGTGGAAAAAGTTAGCTGTTTGCCTGTGGAAAACACCTTTCCCCTTGAAATATACCGTTTTCATGGGCGTTGTGACGTGGATTTTCATCCCAGATTGTGAGTTGTCTTTCGTTAAACGATGCAGTAATCCACAACTTTGGGGTAGATTATTCACAGGTAGGACTCTGATATACACAGAGGTCCTTGAAAGTCGCGCCAATTTGACCTATGGCGTAATTTTTCCTATCGTTATTTAGTCCTATGTGTGCGTTTTGTGACCTGCTCAGTTTTTAGAAGAGCCCGCAAAATTACACATTTTTTAAAGAACGAGCGTCAGCCTGTTGTTATCCAGCTAGCTAGTAGCGGGTCCGGCGCATCACTTAAATTTCTTGGAGTGTCACCGTGAGCAAGCGGACTTTTCAGCCTAATAACCGTCGTCGTGCCAAGAAGCACGGTTTCCGTCTTCGTATGCGTACCCGTGCAGGTCGCGCAATCTTGTCCGCACGTCGCGGCAAGAGCCGTACCGAGCTTTCCGCATAAATTTGCGAAACAGCTTTTGGCTGCGTAGTTCTGGCGGAATCTACTAGATCTGGCTAGAACAAAAATGTTGCCAAAGAATCAGCGATTGCGCTTAGCGCAAGACCTTACAGTCACTGTACGTTCCGGCGTCCGAAGCGGACGCCGGAACGTCGTGCTATATGCACGTCCTCGCCCCGAAGGGGCCGCGGGGGACCGTTTTGGATTTATTGTCTCCAAGGCCGTGGGAATTGCAGTTAAACGAAATCTGACTAAACGCCGTATGCGCGAAGTTGCCCACGAGCTCAGGCGCGTGGATGGGAATCTGGACATCGTTGTTCGTGCTTTACCCGGAGCTGCAGAGCTCACTTGGGACGAACTACGGACCCAGGTAACTGCCGCTTTCGCATCTGTAGCGCGCAAGGCAGAGGTTCGCTGATGCGTAAGGACTTGACTCCGCGTACAGGGGTGCTGTGGTTCATCATTGATATTCCGCGCAACCTGCTTATTGGATTTCTTAAGACTTACCGCAAGATCATCTCGCCAATTTACGGCGACGTATGCCGATACTTTCCTAGCTGTTCTGCCTATGGGCTCGAAGCGGTGACTCAACACGGCGCTATCAAAGGCATCGTCTTGACCGCTTGGCGCGTTCTTAGGTGCAATCCATTTTCCCACGGCGGTGTAGACCACGTACCCGAAGGACCAAGGATTTGGCCTGAAGGTAGACTGCCGAGGATCATAGTTCTGAATCATCCTGTGATTCCCGACGATGAAGACGCCGCGGATAGCGGCCACAAGGAGCTTGACCGCTAATGAACTTTCTAGACACGATATTGACTCCGTTCACGTATGCCGTGTCGTGGGTCCTGTGGGCCTTCCACGAACTGTTCACAATCCTTGGTATGGATGAAGGCTCGGGTGTGACCTGGACCTTGTCCATCATCTTCCTTGTGCTGCTTATTCGTACCCTGTTGATCCCGGTCTTCGTCAAGCAGATCAAGAGCCAGCGAGCGATGCAGGCACTGCAGCCTGATCTCCGTAAGCTTCAGGCAAAGTACAAGGGCAAGACCGACCAAATGTCGCGTCAGGCCATGGTGCAAGAGCAGCAGGCGCTGTTCAAAAAGCACAAGACCAACCCACTTTCTTCATGCCTGCCACTACTCGTGCAGATGCCGTTCTTCTTTGCGCTGTTCCGCGTGCTCAACGAAGCATCCCGTGCCAGTGATGACGGCCGTTCAATCGGTGCCTTGTCCGCTGATCACATCCGCAGCTTCGACCAGTCCTCGATTCTCGGAGCACCACTGTCCGAGACATTCTTGGGCACTATCAACTCCGGCGCTATCAACTGGGCCGTAATCGTTGTTGCTGTCATCATGATCCTTGCAATGACCGCCTCGCAGTTCTTCACCCAGCGTCAGCTGATGACGAAGAACATGAGCGCAGAAGCTCTTCAGGGCCCATTCATGCAGCAGCAGAAGATGATGCTCTACATCCTGCCTTTGGTCTTCGGCATCGGTGGCATCAACTTCCCAATCGGTGTGCTGATCTACTGGACCGCATCGAACCTGTGGACCCTGGGACAGCAGTTCTGGGTTATTCGTAACAACCCCACTCCGGGCTCCCAAGCAGAACGTGAACTAAACGCTCGCCGTGCAGAGAAAGGCCTGCCTCCTGTGGGGCAGAAGAAGGTCGACGAGTCCGAGACCCCAGCCATTGAAGAGCCTAAAGGCCAGCGCGAGCAGCCTAAGCGCAAGAACCGCAAGAAGAGGTAGTCATGACTGCAACTGAAAATCCTGAAGCAACAGAGCTAGAGGATCAGCACGAGCAAGCAGACGAGGTACTTGACGAAGGCGATGTTGCCGCGGATTACCTGGAAGAACTGCTCGATATTGCCGATCTCGATGGTGACATTGACATTGAAATTCGTGGGGGACGTACCTACATTTCGATCGTTGCCGAAGAAGCAACCACTGACCTGAACAGCCTGGTAGGCAAGGACGGTGAAGTCCTTGACGCACTTCAGGAACTTACCCGTTTGGCCGTGCTGACCGCTACAGGTGAGCGCTCACGCCTTGTCCTGGACATAGCTGGCTATCGCGCCAGCCGTGCCGAGGAACTGCAGGAGATTGCCGTACAAGCCATCGAGCAAGCTCGAAAAAGTGGAGAAGCTGTACATCTTGAACCGATGAGCGCATACGAGCGCAAGCTTGTTCATGACGTGATCTCTGATGCTGGATTGCACTCGGAATCCGAGGGCGAATCCGCTCGTCGCCACATCGTCGTCTCGACGCAAGCTAACTAAGTACATCGCTATTCGCGGTTTCGAACGTTCTAAGGACCAATGCAATGACTGAGGACCTCAGCCTGACAGCTGCGGAGACCGTAGCCGCCGAGAAAATTTTCGGCGACCGACTGGATCTTGCCAAGCGCTATGTAACGCATCTAGCGACTTCCGGAATTGAACGTGGCTTACTTGGCCCACGTGAGGTTCCACGTCTTTGGTCACGCCACGTATTGAACTGCGCGGTTATCGAATCGCTTATGGAGCACGACGCTGAAGTGGCCGACGTAGGCAGCGGAGCGGGGCTCCCCGGGCTTTGTCTTGCCATCGCACGTCCAGACTTGAAGCTAACTCTGATTGAGCCGCTAGAACGCCGCTGTATCTGGCTGACAGAGGTCATTGACGATCTTGGGCTAGATAACGTTACCGTGATGCGTGGGCGCGCGGAACAGATGGTCGGGACGATCGATGCCCGATACGTTACGGCTCGTGCTGTATCAGCCCTGAGCAATTTGGCAGGCTTGACCATTCCACTACTGCATGGCAAGGGTGACTTGATCGCGATCAAGGGTCGTTCGGCTGCTGAAGAAATCGACAAGGCTCAAAAAGTCATCCGCAAGCTCGGTGGCACCAAAACCGAGGTCTTGACTGTGGGTGAAGACATTCTTGAAGAAGTCACCACGGTGGTTCGAATCAAGGTTGGCTAAGGCTTAGGCGTTAGTCTTTAAGTAGCTTTCGATGCGGCATGATGCGAAATTCTGAAGTCTGTTGACATCTAAATTGAACGCACACTAAGACGTTTGTTTTCGAGTGTTTCACGTGAAACATTCGAAATATCTGTGGAAATTGCACGCATCAAATTACGAGGAGGAGTTTCACCTTTGTCCAAGGCTAAAGGTTCGTCGAGCAACGTTTTTGACTTCAATGACTCTTCTTCGCCCCTTGCTAGTCAATTGGCTAGTGAGCACCGTCGACGCGAAGCAATTTCTGAGCGCAAGGTTCCCACTCCTCCGAAGACTCGTTACCTGACCATTTCGAATCAAAAGGGTGGCGTCGGTAAAACCACGACGACGGTCAACTTGGCTGCTGCGCTGGCAAAGAGCGGTTTGAATGTACTTGTGATCGATATTGATCCACAAGGTAATGCGTCGACTGCGCTCGGCATTGAACATCATTCAGAAGTTGATAGCATCTATGATGTCCTAATCAACGATCTTCCGTTGGCCGACGTCATTGCGACATGCCCAGAACTACCTTTATTGCAAGTTGCACCTGCAACAATTCACCTGGCCGGTGCTGAGATCGAGTTGGTTTCGCTGGTTGCCCGTGAACAGCGGTTACAGCGCGCATTAGACGACTATGCGCGAACCCGGCAGCGTGAAGGCCTTCCTCGGTTGGATTATGTTTTCATTGACTGTCCGCCGAGCCTCGGCCTGTTAACGGTTAATGCGTTTGTAGCTGCTAGAGAAGTCCTGATTCCGATCCAGTGCGAATATTACGCGTTGGAAGGGCTCAGCCAGCTGTTGAAGAACATTGAGATGATTCAGAAGCACTTGAATTCAAAGTTGACTGTTTCTACGATTCTGCTGACCATGTATGACGGACGCACGAACCTTGCAGCTCAAGTTGCTAACGAAGTTCGAGAACATTTTCCGGAGCAAGTTTTAGCGGCTGTGATTCCGCGCTCCGTGCGCATCTCTGAAGCACCAAGTTACCAACAAACGGTTATTACTTACGATCCAAGCTCTACTGGTGCTCTGTCTTACATGGAGGCAGCCATTGAGATTGCGGAAAGAGCCGTCAAGGTCTAGCAAAAAGCTTTTGAGCCAACTTAAGCGGGAAATAAACCCCTTATTGTTGTTTAACACTCAATTTTTCTATTTATAGCCTTCGAGACTTCTTGTAACCAGGACAAGCAACATCCCCCTTGTTTGTCTTGTAAACAGTAGACTAGTCGTGGCTGAGTATTTGGATGAGAAGGAGTGCCGGCAAATGGCTGAGAAAAAGCGTGGCTTAGGCAGGGGACTAGGTGCACTGATTTCCAGTTCGCCAACAGGAGCTGCACCTGAGACTGTTGAGGATGTTTCACGTGAAACAACTTCCCCTGAACCGCAAATAAGCAAGACTAAATCTGCACGTCCTGTGGATATGTTCTTTGAACCGGGACGAAAATCTTCGTCTTCGGCATCTAAAGTTACCCCAGCAAAAAATGGTAAAAAGACACGTGCGGCCATGCCAGGTCTAACTTCGTCCGTGGCCCCAAGGGAAACCGACCCAGCTGTTTCGGCGAAGCCGGCTACTTCAGGCATTGAGGAATCTTCCCAAGATCTCGTTGATGTTCCTGGTGCGAGTTTTGCCGAGCTCAATGTTAACGAGATCCATCCGAATCGTAAGCAGCCAAGAACTAACTTCGATCAGGAACAACTGGACGAACTCATCCACTCCATCCGAGAAATCGGATTGCTTCAGCCGATCGTTGTTCGGCCTTCGAGGGAAGAAAATGAGGCCCCCTACGAACTGGTTATGGGTGAGCGTCGTTGGCGCGCTACTCAAGCCGCGGGCTTGTCTACAATTCCAGCAATTATTCGCGACACTCAAGATAACGATCTTTTACGTGACGCACTGCTGGAAAATCTACATCGCTCGGAACTTAACCCGCTAGAAGAAGCGGCTGCGTACCAGCAGTTACTCGAAGAGTTCAACTGCACACAAGAGGTCTTATCTGACCGCATCGGTCGTTCGCGGTCTCAGATTTCGAACACCATTCGGCTCATGAAGTTACCAGCTTTGGTTCAACGACGTGTAGCGGCGGGAGTGCTCTCCGCGGGCCATGCAAGAGCTTTGCTCGGCTTGTCCAATGGTGAAGCGATAGAACAACTGGCTCAACGCATCGTCAATGAAGGTTTGTCAGTTCGCGCTACAGAAGAAGCGGTAGCGCTCAGTGAGGATAAGCCGGTTAAGAAGAATGCCAAACCACGGGAAACCCAACGGAACGAACGGCTGGATTTCCTAGCAACTTCTCTCGCTGATCGACTGGACACTAGTGTGAAGATTCAGTTGGGCTCTCGAAAAGGCAAGGTCAGCATCGAATTCGCCTCGGTTGAAGACCTGAACAGAATCATGGAAGTTCTAGATCCGGACCTTAAAAAGTCATAGGGTCTGATAACAATGATTGTCATGTTTCACGTGAAACATGACCATCATTGTTTTAAACGGAGTAAACATGAGCAGACGAGGATCAGACAATTTCCGGAGACGACAATAGTCCGCTTATTCTACGAGAATCTGATAGTGAAAAGAAAAGTCCGCCGAAATGACTCTAGGAAGACGCTGAGACGTTTCTAAGTGAGGGGATGGCCTTCATCTCCTCTCGGAGTCTGTCGGGGCGTTGTAGAGCGGTGTAGTCGCTCTAATCTTCCGTCTACCGGTCGTGGGCAGAATCTAATTAGCTCGGGTTATCCGACTAAGCGGCCCCCTGAAAGCCATTACTGACTGACTCCACTGCTTCAAGGCTCTTCACTGCGTTCTTTCGAGGAGTCCGTCGTGTGTCTGTGTTTTATCTTCCTGTTCCGTTCGGATAAAGATCTGCAACCGGCCGATAGATGCGTAAAGGAAGATTCCATGCGCAATGATGTGGATGGGTGACCCCCAGAAGCTACCATTTCCATTGCCAACACTGTTTCTTCACTATTGAAGAAACTCTCAAAAGTTTCGCAATCACCACCTACAGAGCCACCGGGATTCCCGTCAGAGGACCCAAGAATCTTGAAATGATGGTTAGCAGCTTGTTGGCAAGAACTTTCCACGGTGGTGTTTCCGGATCAAAAACTCAAGCACAAACAATTCACACGAACAGTGGGTCCGCTGGTTTCACCGGATGATTAGGCCGACCTGTTTGGAACGACATCGACATTTCTAATGTAACTGGCACATATTGGTTAGTCAGTCTCGTAGCTCGTACCGTCTACTGACGATGACCGGCTCCCTTTCATCCCGTAGTCTCTGGGATTCAACGAGGCGTTCCAGAAGCCGCCAGAGCCCTTATTGATCGTGTGGAGGTCCTCACGTAGACAGCGCCTTGGGACAAGACGTTTAGAGCGGGTGGCCATGTGCGTCCGCGCATTCAGTTTAGGGGTGTTGGATTATGCTCGACAGCTTGGACTGTTGTCCATTGGATGCCCGGCGAACGTCTTGAAGCGTTGCTAGGGGAGCCAAACAAATCGGATCTAAATGAAAATCTTGATTGGCACTGAAGGCCAATAACTCCGTATCTACGAATCGCTTTGAAGCTCGAAGTTGGTCCATTTCTGCTAGTTCAATAATCACGTCAACACGAACGATGGCGGCACATAGCTGATGATCGTTGAGGACGTTCTTGACTTTGGAAAATTGTGGTTGGAGCATAGCGCTGGTAGACACCTGGTCGTGGAACAGCAGCGTGCCGGCGACATCCATGAACTTCACAAATGTGCAGAACAAGGGTGAACGCTCGCAAGTTTTAGAGTCGTCAATATTGCGGACCAGAGCCACCAATTTTCGGTGCAACTGCCGATGAATACTCGCATTTGGATTTCTCTCAACGGTTGGGTCGAAGACCGGGGATCACGGGATGTGCGTCTAACTGCCAATAACTACACATCCATAATCGCTCAATGGTGACCGTTTTGGTCGGCATCACGATCAGAGCAGGCTCACGCGATTCAACCCGGGCATCGCCCTCAAGTTTAAGCCATGGTGGTGCTTGGATTAGTTGCCATACTTAACGTGCCATCCCGGTATACGTAGCAGGAACAACATTCTCGTCTCCGATACTGACACGTTTCTAATGCCAAGAAACGGCTGGTCGTTGACTGAACGGGCAGTCAGGATCTATTGACCAGAAGAATAGTTGGACTGCCAGATGGGTTTGAACGCTATTCAGCTTGTTGTCAGGTTTTCTGTGATTGCTGCGACAGCGAGGTGCCGGACAAGAGTCAGTAAGAGCATCGGGCCGATGCTGCAGTACCTTCCGCTGTCACCTTTTCAACACGAAGTTTCAGTACTGCCTTCCGAATTATTTCGATGCGAAGGAAGCGCCACTATCAACTAGGCATACGCATTTGCACTTGATACGACGGAAACAGATTGCAAGATGGCTCCACCAAGGAATATCAATCGTCTCTGAATTGCAATTTTGGTCGTGCTCAGGGAGATAAAGGATTAGTGGCCTTGGTCATTGTAAGCAAGCAGCACGCGAGATCGGAATGGCTTACCCGCTCGTGGCGGTGACGATTCACTGACGGGTGTACCACGCCCCATATCGTTAGAAACAGATCTGTGCTGAAGCTTTCGGCGCACCATGCACGTGAATATTCTGAACAGGAGGCCTTACTCTTGAAGAGCTACGTCAGCAGAGTGAATATTTGACTGTTGGGGAGCCATCAGTATTGCGGTTCAGAGCCACCTGCCAAAAACGTCGTTATTGTCTTCGATAGCCATTCAATATTCACGTTCAGCGCCCCTCTGTATGAACTCCTCGTACCATGCAAGAACTCTCGTGACGAAAGAATCGAGACGTCTTCACCGGGATGAACGCGCAACTTATATTGGCCTTCGCCGTTTGCGCCCGGAAACTTCAACCCTTTTCAGCGAGTCGTGATTATCTCTAGGTCTTCAATGAAGAGACGGTGTAGAGTCCAGTGTTCTCAGGTAGCAACAAGCCGTGGAACACAGTATGGGGGGTCCTGAGCTGGGAGCCATGGCTCTAGACGAATAGGCCAAGGCCAACACGAATCTGAAGCTCCTGTCAGCAGTCCAACCGGAAAGAGATGCACTGGAAGATACGGGGCATTTGCGGTCGCCGACATATGCATGGACGTAATTGTTCACAACGCGCTCGGAATAGACGCCGATGGGGATAATTTGCGTGCGATGTGCGCGGTGGCCGAAGAGGAAAGGCGGATTATCGTCAAGCGAAATGCATGTTCAGGACCACCGGTTAACAGGCAAAGTAGCCGGTGGCTCTGAACGAGAATATTGGGTGACTCTGATTCGCAATAACGTGTGGCTCTGAAACCTTCGAATATTCAGGCAGAGCACTTGTCCTGGAGCTACCGACAACCCTGGCCTGAAGAACCCATAGGTATAGATCGGAATATTGGGTGACGCCCAATGCGGTACGAATTGTCTCTGACTCCTCCGAATTATCACCAGTATCGTGGTGCGGTCTCAGCTTCGTCTCAGTTGTTGCGATCAAGCAGGCAGGTATGGTTCCAAAGCGAATGAGTGATCCTCGATGAAAGTATGTTGAGCAAAAACTACCGTGGATATGCTATTTTCGCTTTCCATTTCTTCGGAACTGGACTACCCGTGGTAAGAATCAATGGCTGAAAGTGCAGGATTGAGGTTTACCGGGGGAGGAGCAGTTTTGGCATAATAAGTCTCTTTTCAAAAACTGGGCTCCTTAGAGTGTCATGCAAGGCTAAATTCATGTTGTTATATACAGCCGCGTAGATTGGATTTGTAGGGTTGGTGCAGTTCTAATAGCCACGTACAGACCGTCTTTGTCTCTGTTTCACGTGAAACATATCCTCAACTGAGGTCGCTGTCCCTTTGCACATGACCGAAGTCCTGTTCAATTTTAGTGCGAATCAGTTCTACACAGACAAGTGAAATAACCACCAGCAAGACTCGGGAGTACTTGATTACGTACTGAGCTACATCTTGGCTTGTCTGGCCTGTGGAAGCGTTTGGCTGCTAGGGCAACTGGCAGCAAGACCGGTAGTTGATGTTCAATGAGGAATGCGTTTCCGCGCTCAATTACTCCCAATTGGCGGGGGAGCCCTTGAAAAACAATTAATTCGAACGATGTATTTGGAACGTGTTTGATCTAGATGCAGTCGAGGCTTACTTAGTCCTGTCCA
>DNHA01000351.1:16879-17246 GCA_003486025.1 Micrococcaceae bacterium
TCCATTCCATTCCATTCCATTCCTACTTATCATCCCGCGGCCACGAACGTTAGGATAGCTCTAAACATGGGAGCTCTCTTTTGGGATACGACAATATTTGAATGTTAGGAATCAACATTGCTAGTTCACAGAGGCTCACCCTTAGAGGATCAACGCCATTGGGATTCAAATTCGCTAGAAGCTAAGGTGTTGTCGAGTTGAAGATTAGTAACGGTATTTAAACCAGAGCGAATACTACAGAACCGCGTCAGCATAAATTTTGTCGTGCCTTGATGTTCCTTTAAGCTACCTTCCTGAAGCGGCTCTTACACCGGATGCAACTTCACCAATCGCGTAGCCGCTGATGACCTCTGAGACGTCGCCAAGT
>DNHA01000117.1 GCA_003486025.1 Micrococcaceae bacterium
CCTTACCGGATGGCCTACATTAAGGGCGGTCAGACGCAGGTCACGGACGAGGCAAGTTGCCCGTTCTGCGCCGGGCCGAACCGCACCGATGAAGAGGCGCTGCTGGTGCATCGCGGCAAAACTTGTTACGTGATCCTGAACTTGTTCCCATACAACCCAGGCCACCTGCTCGTTTGCCCGTACCGGCATGTGCCNNCGATATTACGGTGGAGGAAACCGCAGAGATGGCTGCGCTCGCGCAGCAGTCGATGCGGGTACTGCGCAAGGTGTCTAACGCTGCCGGCTTCAACTTGGGCATGAACCAGGGTGAGGCCGGGGGAGCGGGCATTGCCGCGCACCTGCATCAGCACATTGTGCCGCGCTGGAACGGGGATGGAAACTTCTTCCCCATCATCGCGCAGACTAAAGCGATCCCGCAGACCCTCTCTGAGGTACGCCAAGCGATCGCCGATGCGTGGGATAGCGAAAGTCCGAGCTAGATTCATCGATGCTTATATCAGGGCGGTAGGAACATTTAGATGTTGCTACCGCCCTGAGTGCTTTAACCCGATCGATCTTTATCCCATATAGTGATCTGCTCGCTCAAATTCCCCCGTGACATGGCTAGACTAAGGCTAAATGTCTATGGCTTACATGATTTTCGGAGGAACCGTGACAGGAAGCGTTGGTTGTGGCTTGAAGGCCCTTTCCTTGTCTGCTGCTTTGATGCTACTGCTTGGCGNGTGCTCGGCACCCGTGATCCCGCAAGAGCAACCGACTCACTCTGAGATAGCGGTAAGCTCCTCGGCTACGGCCAGCACTAGTGCCACGCTAACTCCTGAAGAAGCAAAAAGCGTGGCACCCACCAAGCCGGCTCCCACCGTCACAAAATCTAGCAAACCTGCCCAGTCCACCTGTGGGCCAAAGTTAACTCCTAGTGCACTGACTAAACTTGCGACCAAGTTGCCGGCGCCAAAAATTTCCACCGGAGAGATCATGGATTGGAAATGGGACGCGGACTCTGCGGATCCGTCTACTTATGATGAATGCGCCGCATTGTCATGGATCACCTTTCCCATTGAGGGCGCCACGGGTTCCTCGCCCTACATCATTGCCCTCTTCCATGAAGGCAAATACCTCGGAGTCGCCACCCGAACCACCTTTGGCTTCTTCCCACAGGTTGAACGCATTGACGATGCGCGATTGCAGGTCACCTACGCTTACGCCAAAAATGGAGAAGCTAACGCCGGTGCCTCAGGCCGTGCGGTCTCCACATATTCATGGGACAAGAACGCTGGGTCTGTAAAGCATCGTGGCGATTTCCCACCGGGATACACACAGTGAATCCCCTTGGTACGCTCGAAGAAATCCGTGCTTGGATCATCAGCGGAACCGAGCATGAAATCCGCTTCGCAGTTCAGGGTGCGGCCCGCTATTCGATAGGTATGGTCAACCAGATTCTCGAGGAGCTGAGCTTCGAGCATGACGAAAATTGTGAGGACTTTCTGCGCGGATGGCTCAAGGAGCTTTCCCCATTGGAACGTCTTGCTGCGGCGGTGGCCACCGAACACCACTATCAGTTGGGTCTGGTCGCTATTGAGCGCGCGGCAGACCAGGAAGTCCTACAGGTCATGGAATCTGTCAAACCCGCCTTAGCGGAACTGGCGCAGAGTTTCCAGGAGGCTCACTCCCGAGCCAGCGACCCAGACCCTTCCTACACCAAACGTTTTACCGTACGCCTGCTCGCTTACGCCGAGCAGCTGCGTTCGGTAGCCGAGGACATTAACAATGATGTGCCATTGCTGCAATTAATGTCCGATGAAGTAGCGAAGACCGAAGCGGCCAGCCCCGAAGGTTACGGCCAACCGGCAAAATATCAAGTGGCAGATGCTTTAGTGCTAAACCCTGAATTTACAGATAAAAAGTCTTCTGACTAGAGTGTTCATCGAGATCGGCAAAGTTACGCACTAACCCTTGACTGAGGGATAAATCCACTACTAGTCAATTGTGACGCAACACCGGAGGTAATAAAGCAAACCAATTCTACGATTACTGGCAGAGCACCACTGTGCTTGCCAGTGTTTGAAAGGAATAACCCCCAACATGTCTTCTGCAGATCAGCGTCAGGACAACGTCGTCGGCTCCGAACGCGTTAAGCGCGGTATGGCCGAAATGCTCAAGGGCGGCGTCATCATGGACGTTGTCACTCCGGAACAAGCCCGCATCGCTGAAGATGCCGGCGCCGTAGCCGTCATGGCTCTAGAGCGTGTACCGGCCGATATTCGTGCCCAGGGCGGCGTCTCGCGCATGAGTGATCCGGACATGATTGACAGCATCATCGCCGAAGTCTCCATCCCAGTGATGGCCAAAGCTCGCATCGGTCACTTCGTCGAGGCGCAGATTCTGCAGTCACTCGGTGTGGACTACATCGACGAGTCTGAGGTGCTTTCCCCAGCAGACTACGAGAACCACATCGACAAGTGGCCATTCACCGTGCCATTCGTTTGCGGTGCCACCAACCTAGGCGAGGCGCTACGCCGCATCAACGAAGGTGCTGCAATGATCCGTTCCAAGGGTGAAGCAGGAACTGGTGACGTTTCCAACGCGACCGGACACATGCGCAAGATCCGCGCCGAAATCGCTAAGTTGGCTGCGCTTCCAAAGGACGAGCTGTACGTGGCTGCCAAGGAACTTCAGGCTCCATACGAGCTGGTCAAGGAAATCGCTGCGACCGGTAAGCTTCCGGTCGTGCTGTTCACCGCCGGTGGCATCGCCACCCCGGCCGATGCGGCCATGATGATGCAGCTGGGCGCCGATGGCGTATTCGTCGGCTCGGGCATCTTCAAGTCCGGCAACCCGGTACAGCGTGCCGAGGCGATCGTGAAGGCTACTACCTTCTTCGACAACCCGGATGAACTGGCCAAGATCTCCCGCGGTTTGGGTGAGGCAATGGTCGGCATCAACGTCACCGAGTTGCCAGAACCACACCGCCTTTCCGAGCGCGGCTGGTAAAAAATCTCTTAATGAGAAGTCGGGGTCACGCTGCCAAACATTGGTTGCGTGGCCCTGCTTCGTTAACGCTCTTCCAGGACATTGCTCAAGTCGCTGAAGAATCGTCCCTCACTTCGTCTAAGACAATTAGATCGCAAATGGCCACGGCTACCAGTTCGGGCAGAGTAACCGCATTTTCATCATTCGCCTACTAAGCACTATGCGCGCTGACTCGTCATAAATGATCGCGATCTCGCGCAGTCGCAGCCATTCTTGCCAACCAAAACCACGAAGATTACCAACGTCGGGTCTGTGAGAATTGCGCTGCTGGACGAGCAAAAACGCCAGGGCAGCTAGGCAGCACTCCTAGCATTTGCGTGGTTCCAAAAACCGGCTTTAAACGAATGCTTGTCCACCCTTGAACCACAGGTCTAGTGTGGGCATCAGAAGTCTTCGGCACGAGAGGGGGATCAAAAAATGTGCCGTTGGCTAGCTTATCTTGGCTCACCGATAGAGATCGCAGACATCCTGGTGCGGCCAAATCATTCGTTGATTGATCAAAGTTTGCATGCAAGGGAGCTGTATTTGCCCAATGATCCGCTGGCTGCACGATTCACGAACCACGCATTTCCCACCAATGGCGACGGCTTTGGAATGGCATGGGCCGGACGCGCAGAAACCTTGGGACAGTACCGACAAGTTGGCCCGGCTTGGGATAGCCAAAACCTGAAGCATCTCGCACAACAGCTTGAGTCGGGGTGTTTCCTCGCTCATGTGCGTGCAGCACCCGGTGGAACGATCGCGGAACAGAACTGCCATCCATTCGTTGATCACGGCTGGATGTTTCAGCATAACGGCTCGATCCCCAGTTTTCGTGAACTCAAACGCGAGCTGACCTTCGATGTAGCCGCGCAGCTGTATCCGTCGATTCTGGGCAACGCAGATACCGAGCTTTGCTTCTATCTGGCCCTGACCTATGGGCTGGAACAAGACCCCGTTACGGCACTTACCCGTATGGTGGCTCGGGTCGAACAAGCGAGGCGCGAACATCACGTTCAGGCTCCCTTCCGGGCGACCATGTGTGCCTCAGACGGCAGACGTCTAGTGGTCTTGCGCTGGGTAAGCCCAGATGCGACAGGTGCAGTGGCGCCGAGTTTATATCACGCGGCTGGGTCAACTATGCTGCACGGTGTTGTTGGTCAAAGGCTTTCGTTGCCGGCCGACGCCCAGCTGGTCGTCTCCGAACCGCTTTCCCTGCACTGGAGCAGGCATACCTGGGTCGAGGTCCCATCGGGAACCATTGGAATATTCGAGCAGGGCCAACCACCAAAAATTGAACCGCTAAAGCTGGAGATGTGACAGCGGAACTGGCCATCAAGCATCTGACTTCTGAGCATGCTGGATAAAATTCATGGTCCATGAACCTGTTGGCTGACATCATGTTGCTGACTTGTGCGCTCTAAACCTAGATTATTTGGAGAAGTGCGGATGGCTCGTGTTGCCAGCACAGGCTGTATTTTGGATCCGATATTTCCACCGCTAAGTATTTGCGTAAGTCCGAAGAGCAACGGGGCGCTTGAAGAGAATGTACTGCACGGGTCATACCTCAAGTGCATTCGGAAGTCAGACGGAAAATGACTTCTCAAAGAATCAGTCGGATCTTGAGCTCACCATCAGCAGTTCAACGACAGGTGAGCGTTCGATGGCAAACTTGAATTATGAGTGAAATAATTTTCGACGCAGCGGTCTCGTTAAACGGCTTCTTGGCCGATGAGAACCATAGCCTGCAATGGCTTTTTGATGTTCCTGGAGCCCAGGAGCCAGACCCTGGTCTGCTGCCGAAAAATGTCGGCGTGCACGTGGAAGGCGCAAACACCTACCTGTGGATGCTGGAGCATGAAAACCTCATTGCCGAACCCGGAAAATGGCAACAGTTCTACCCAAACATCACCACCTTCGTCTTCACTCACCGCAACCTTCCGGTACCGACAGGCGCCGATGTGCGCTTCGTTTCCGGAGCGCTGCAAGGACATCTAATAACGATCCGTGAAGTCGCCGGCCCAAAGAACATCTGGGTGCTCGGAGGAGGGGAACTGCTGGGTCAATTCCTCGACTCCAACGCACTGGATACCTTGGCGCTCACCATCGCCCCGGTGGCCTTGGCGACCGGGGCCCCGCTACTGCCTCGCAACATCGGAAGCGACCGGTTGGAACTGCGCCAGGCCCATCAAGCAGGTCCTTTTGCACGGCTGATCTACAAGGTGAGGCCAACGGATTAAAAAGCAGTGGCGGGACCCGGAAGGATCCCGCCACAAACTGTTGACGTTAAGACCAAGAACGCAGAATCATATGCCGGCCGCGGCCGAGCAGGCGCAGCCCGTTGGCGCTGAAGAAGTCCGCACTGCTTGGCGGGGACGCCGCGAGCAGTTCCTGGGTTGCATCCTCATCCGGTGGATCCAGTGGATTGATCAACGAGCGGGACAGCCCGTGCAACAGCGCGGTACCGACGCCCTGACGGCGGTGGCCTTTGCCCACCGCCAGCGAGTGCACCATCGCTTGGCCATTGAGGCCTTGCTGCACAAAACCACGACCGACGATGTCGCCTTCCTCGGTGCGTGCCAGCGCATGCTCTACCCGGCGCAATGCCGGGTGGCCGCTGGAAAGCTGCGAAGAAGGATCACGCCACAGATTTGTGACCTTAAGTTCTGCAGCGTCGGCTCCGGTGGCTTCTGGAACGTTATTGCCCAGTCGGATCTTCCCCTCCCAACGTTCCATCGGGATCGCAAGTCGTCCTGCATGCCAGGCGATCTGCGCGTTGTCGGTAAAACCTGCGTCTTTGAGCCCTGCAGCATCGGAACCCGAATTCACCCAGGCTTCCACTCGGCGCGCGCCCAAGCGCATACCCTCGGCAAACGCCGGGCGTAGGCCCGCGGAATCTGCATGCTCCGGAAAGAGCAGGATCAGGCGCTTACGCACCGGCTGCCAAGCCCAGGAGCATCCGTGGGTGGTAAAGATCTTGCCACCTGTAGCTACCGCGAGGGCCTGCTGCCAATGGCTAAGAGCTTCTTGCGCGGAGGCAATTGTCGTCATTATTCTGCGTTCACCAATCCTCGACGGCGCAACAACGGTTCAACCCGTGCGCTGCGTCCGCGGAACATTTCGTAAGACTCTAGTGGATCGCGCGTATTTCCGCGCGAGAGCAGTTCCTGACGGAACCGCATTCCATTTTCTCGCATTAAGCCGCCATTTTCCTCGAACCACTGCACAGTGTCGGCATCTAGCACCTCACTCCAGATGTAGGAGTAGTAGCCGGCAGAGTACCCATTGGCGAAAATATGCTGGAAATACGCGGTTCGGTACCGTGGTGGGATCAGCTCGGGGGTGAAGCCAAAGGTGGATAAGGTCTCACGTTCAAATGATTCCGGGTCCTCGATGCTGGTCCCCGGCTCGATGGTATGCCAGGCCCAATCAAGCACACTGGCCGCCAAATATTCGGTGGTCGCAAATCCCTGACCCCACAGTTCCGCGGCACGGATCTTCTCGATGGTTTCCTCCGGTAGCGTCTGCCCGGTTTCATAATGCTTGGCATAACCGCCAACCACATCCGGGTGCAATACCCACATCTCGTTGACCTGGGAAGGGAACTCGACAAAGTCTCGCGGCACCGACGTTCCCGAGAGGGCCGCATATTTTCCATTGGAGAGCAGTCCATGCAACGCGTGGCCAAACTCGTGGAACAACGTGTTCGTCTCATCTAAAGTCAGCAGGATCGGTTGCCCCTCACCCGGAGCAGCGATATTAAGCGTATTTGTCACGATGGGACGTTCGTCCAGATCAGCGGCGGAATCGCGGATGGAGGTCATCCAGGCGCCGCCCTTTTTCGTTTCGCGTGCCAAGAAATCGCCGCTGTAAAGGCCCATGGCCGAGCCATCTGCGTCAAAAACTTCCCACACGCGCACCGCTGGGTGGTAGGTCGGAAGGTCAAAACGTTCGGTGAAGCTGAGGCCATAAAGGGTCTGCGCGGTGGCAAAGACACCGTCGTGCAGCACCGAGTCCAGCTCAAAGTAGGGGCGCAGGGCGGCGGAGTCCACCGCAAAACGCTCGCGCAACACCTGATTGGAGTAGTAGGACCAGTCCCAAGCATTCAGCTCACCGCCGGCCAACTCACGCAGCGTGTCCGCCTCAGCATGTGCGTTGCGAACCGCGGCTTCGGTCAGTTCCTTCAACCGGGTGGCTACCGCTTCGGTTGAGGGAGCTGTCGCGTCGGCCAAAACAGTTTCGGCATGGTTCGCAAATCCCAGCAGTGCCGCCCGATCCGCTC
>DNHA01000043.1:0-741 GCA_003486025.1 Micrococcaceae bacterium
TGATATGGGTCTAGGTAAAACCTTGCAGACCATTGCCCTGATGCTTCATGCACGCAAGCTCTGGGACGACCCAGAGCACATGGCCACGCTTCCCGCAGCACAGCGTATGAGTGCACCTTTCCTTGTCGTTGCTCCAAGCTCGGTCGTATCGAACTGGGAGATGGAGATTAGGCGATTCGCCCCAAGTCTGCGGGTGATCACAGTGGAAGGAACTTTCAGTTCAGAACATGAGCTGAAAGAACTGGTGGCTAATTATGATGTCATCCTTACGACCTACACCTTGCTTCGCCTGAACGATGAGGTCTATGAGGGGCAGCGATTTGCTGGCCTCATTCTCGATGAGGCACAGTTCGTAAAGAACCGCTCAACGAAGGCCCACCGCAGTGCGGTCAATATCCAGACAAACTTCAAGCTGGCTGTGACTGGTACTCCTATGGAGAATAACCTCTCTGAACTAGGTGCGCTATTGTCCTTGACCTCACCGTCGCTGTTCATGAACTCCAGTCGCTTTAATCGCCAGTTTGCTCGACCTATCGAGGTTCTCGGTGATAAGGAAACGCTGCAACTATTACAGCGTCGAGTGAAGCCATTCATGCTACGCCGCACCAAGGAATCCGTAGTGCTGGATCTTCCTGCTAAACAAGAGCAGCAGGTCCTAGTTCGTTTGAGCGACGAACACCAGCATGTCTATGACACTCACCTGAACCGCGAACGTCAGAAAATTCTGCACTTGGTTGAAGA
>DNHA01000043.1:756-4127 GCA_003486025.1 Micrococcaceae bacterium
CTGGATCGCAACCGCTTTACGATTTTCCAGTCACTCACTCACCTGCGGATGCTTGCCTTGGAACCGTCACTTGTGGATCCTGAACTTTCAGAGATTCCAGGTTCGAAACTAGAAGCCCTCTTTGAGCAACTTGAGGATGTGCTTAGCGAAAATCACCGCGCATTGGTCTTCTCGCAGTTCACTTCTTATTTGAAGATCTTTGCCGCGAAGCTAGAAGCGCAAGGTATTCCATATGTGTATCTTGACGGCAATACTCGAAACCGCGCCAAGGTAATCGAGCAGTTCAAGGACGGCGAAGCTCCATTGTTCTTGATCTCGCTGAAAGCCGGTGGTTTCGGTTTGAACCTGACCGAGGCTGACTACTGCTTCCTCCTTGATCCATGGTGGAACCCTGCCGTAGAGGCTCAAGCCATTGACCGCACACACCGCATCGGCCAGACCCGTCAGGTAATGGTCTATCGCATGATTGCTCAGGGAACCATTGAGGAAAAGGTCGTGGCTTTGCAGGACACCAAACGGAAGCTGATATCTACCGTGATGGACGAGGCCGATGGTTTTTCCAAGGCTTTGACGGCTCAGGATATTCGCGGGCTACTTGAGTAACAGCTTGATTACATCTGTGCTGCTTGACGGGCTTTTACCAGCGAATCGCGCTATATTCAATATGTCTCGTTGTGTGTTCTCTGCCACACCGAGTGCAAGCAAAGAGAATAGCCTCGGAGATCTTCTCCGGTGGCATAACGCAAGATGAAGGCGGTTATAACCGTGTCCCTGATTAAATCGGAGACTCTGAGTGCACCGAGCGACGACTGGATGAGCGCGTCGGTGAGCACCGAACAAGACCGTGTGGTGATTGAAACCGAGCAGGAACGACTATCCCTGGATAATGAACGGCTTCTGGACAAAATCAGGCGCATTATCGCGTCGCCGTTAGAGGAGATTTTCTACAATCCGAAGCACCGCATGTTATTAATTCCGGGAGCTTTCGCTGTGATCGGTTCCTCTTTCTTGAGGGTCGACACCGATGCGGCAGCTGGCCTTCGCGGCTAGCACTCGCCCCACTGCCCCAAGCTACCTGCAGGCAGGCTTGGGGCATCTTTATGCCGTGATTTTTAGTGGAGCACGGGTGATACCGCAGCTTACGGTGGGGAGATCTTGGCGCGTGCCGAATCCAAGTAATTGCCAATCATCATCCTTGTCGAAATTTTCGCCAGGTATCCAACTCGCTATTCCGAATATCGATAATCGCTCACCTTTGCTTCGCGGCGGCAGCCATCGGCTACGAGTGCTTGAAGCTATGCAGATCCCACGTTGAAGTGTGTGATATCTCGCAAATCCTTCGCAAGAGGGCCACTGCCTCACCGCTGCTTTGCTGTTGACATCCCCCTCCAGCACGCCACCAATTCAAGGCGTTTGATCCTGAGCTGGCGGCGTGAAACTGGCCTCGAAATCGATTGCATTATGCAACTGATTGCCTAGTCAGACTATATTCCCCGCGGTTCGCCTCTGTTGCCGCCTCGCTCGCCAAGCGCGGCCATAAACCGTTGTCTGTCTGACGCGGATGCATTAACTTCCAGATCGAATGTAAATGCCTTACTCCACGTACAAGGGCCATTGCGTGTCTTGCTAGTCTTGTTGCTTGTCCGATTATGCACTTCATCGTTCGTTGAGCAATCGTCGCCAGTGATCTGGGGAGAGATCGATCAAGCCTGCAGAAAGTCTCTGAGGCTAGGCCACCACGTGGCACGGTTTCCCGAAGCCCTTCAGCACCGGAAAGCTGAGCGACCTAGAGCATCCGAGAAGATCAAGAAAGATATGAGGAGTGAAGCTTATGGAAGCAGCGAATACTCGTGGGCCGAAGTTTTTCAGAAAACGCCGGCTGAAGGTAGAGGACGTCAACGTAGTTGACGATTCGATGCTCAAAAAGGCCATCGGCGGCACCGTGGTCGGAAACTTGATGGAATGGTACGACGTGGGGGTCTACGGATACCTAGCGGTAATTATCGGCAAGTTATTCATGCCAGATACAGTTGCCCCGTCCACGCAAACCCTGTTTAGCCTCGGAGTTTTCGCCGTAACCTTCGTGGCTCGTCCCCTTGGCGGTGTCGTCCTTGGCCAGCTAGGCGACCGAGTCGGCCGTCAGAAGATTCTTGTATTCACGCTCCTCATGATGGCTCTAGCGACCTTTGGCATCGGTATCTTGCCAGACTACTCAGTTTGGGGCATCGCAGCGCCAATTCTTCTCGTCGTTCTGAAGCTCGTTCAGGGCTTCTCCACTGGTGGTGAATATGCAGGCGCTACAACCTTTATCACGGAGTATGCGCCCGACAAGCGCCGCGGTTACTATGCTTCGCTTCTGGATCTCGGTTCGTACATGGGCTTTGCCGTGGGTGCAGCCTTCGTCTCGATCCTCCAGCTGACTCTCACCGAAGATGTGATGGAAGGCTTCGCTTGGCGTATTCCGTTCTTAGTTGCTTTGCCACTTGGTGTCATCGCCCTGTGGTTCCGCACCAAGATCGAAGACACTCCGGCGTTCAAGGAAGCTCAGGAAGCTGCAAATCGACTCAGCGATGAGGCAAAGAGCTCTGCAGATGCTCCGAAGGGCGTCATCGAGCTAGTCAAAGCCTATTGGCGTGAACTGATCACCGGGTTTGTTTTGGTTTCAGCGGCCAATACGGCGGGCTATGCCCTCACTAGTTATATGCCGACGTATCTGACTGAAACACTGAAATACGATCCGGTGCACGGTAACTTGCTGACCTTGCCCATTCTGGTCGGCATGTCTTTGTGCATCCCGCTAGCTGGCCACTTATCGGACAAGATCGGTCGTCGCCGCGTCCTGTTCATCGGCTCGGTCTCCGCAATGCTTCTAGCCGCGCCGGCGTTCTTGTTCATGATGCACGGAGCTATCTGGTCCACGTTGCTTGGCCTAGCCCTGCTGGCGATCCCCGTGACGTTCTACGTCTCTAACCTTGCGTCCTCACTCCCGGCGTTGTTCCCCACTTCTTCACGCTATGGCGGAATGGGGATCTCGTATAACTTTGCAGTCGCTATTTTTGGTGGCTTCGCCCCCTTTATCATGCAAGCCCTAGTGACATTGTCCGGGTCTTCCCTGGCTCCTGCCTTCTGGGTTATGGGCACATCTGTAGCCGGCTTCATTGCCGTGTGTTTCCTCAAAGAATCAGCACGCAAACCGCTTCCGGGTTCTATGCCCTCGGTGGCCACCGACGCTGAAGCCGTCGAATTGGTGAAAACTCAGGATGAAAATCCGGATATTGACGTTGCTGCTCTATTTCCTGAGGCACCTACGAACCACTAATCCACTGTTTTTTGATTGACCAGCGGCCACCGTCCCAGATATCTGGGACGGT
>DNHA01000152.1 GCA_003486025.1 Micrococcaceae bacterium
CAAACGCGTCCACCAGTTGTGACTATCATGGGTCACGTTGACCACGGTAAGACCCGTCTGCTTGACGCGATCCGCCAGTCTAACGTGATCGAGGGCGAGCACGGTGGTATCACCCAGCACATCGGTGCACACCAGATCGTCCACGAGCACGAGGACCGCGATCGCGCGATGACCTTCATTGACACCCCGGGCCACGAGGCGTTCACCGCCATGCGTGCTCGTGGTGCCAAGGTCACCGACGTTGCCGTACTGGTTGTCGCAGCAGATGACGGCGTCATGCCGCAGACCGTTGAGGCGCTGAACCACGCACAGTCCGCTGGCGTGCCAATCATCGTCGCGGTCAACAAGATCGATAAGCCAGCTGCAAACCCTGACAAGGTCAAGGGCCAGCTGGCCGAATACGGTCTGGTTCCCGAAGAATACGGTGGCGACACCATGTTCATCCACGTCTCCGCGTTGAAGCGTGAAGGTATCAACGAACTGCTCGACGCGGTGCTGCTGACCAGTGACGTGCTTGAACTGCAGGCTAACCCTGACAAGTCAGCCCGCGGTGTGGCCATTGAAGCGAACCTGGATAAAGGCCGCGGTTCGGTAGTCACCGTGCTGGTGCAGTCCGGTACCCTGGCAGTTGGCGACACCATGGTGGTGGGCACCGCCCACGGCCGTGTGCGTGCAATGTTCAACGAAAACGGCGAGAACCTCGACGTGGCCTTGCCTTCGCGCCCGGTCCAGGTCTTGGGCATGTCCTCGGTGCCTCGCGCCGGCGACGGCTTCTTGATTACCGATGACGAGCGCACCGCCCGCCAGATCGCTGACAAGCGCGAGACCGCAGAGCGCAACGCAATGCTGGCCAAGCGCCGTAAGCGCATCACCCTGGAAGACTTCGACCAGGCTGTTGCAGACGGCAAGATCGATACGCTGAACCTGATCCTCAAGGGCGATGCCTCCGGTGCTGTTGAAGCACTGGAAGACTCGCTGATGAAGATCGACGTGGGCGATGACGTGCAGCTGCGCGTAATCCACCGCGGCGTCGGCGCGATCACCCAGAACGACGTCAACCTGGCAACCGTTGATAACGCCATCATCATTGGCTTCAACGTGCGTCCGGCAGAGCGCGTGGCAGACCTGGCCGACAAGGAAGGCGTCGACATGCGCTTCTACTCGGTCATCTACTCCGCAATCGACGACATTGAGGCAGCCCTCACCGGCATGCTGAAGCCAGAATACGAGGAAGTTGCCCTGGGCAGC
This sequence comes from Micrococcaceae bacterium, assembly GCA_003486025.1. Taxonomy (GTDB): domain Bacteria; phylum Actinomycetota; class Actinomycetes; order Actinomycetales; family Micrococcaceae; genus Glutamicibacter. The sequence continues at coordinate 1,249 of DNHA01000152.1, forward strand.
GCCGAGATTCGCATGGTCTTCCGCTCCTCGAAGTTCGGCAACATCGCAGGTTCGATCATCCGCTCCGGCACCATCAAGCGAAACACCAAGGCACGCCTGGTTCGCGATGGCAAGGTCGTAGGAGACAACCTGAATATCGATTCGCTGCGCCGCGAAAAGGACGATGTCACCGAGGTCCGCGAGGGCTTCGAGTGCGGTATCGGCCTGGGCTCGTTCAACGACGTCAAGGAAGGCGACATCATCGAAACCTTCGAGATGCGCGAAAAGCCACGAGCTTAATCCTTAGCTAAGTACCACGTGGGCGCTTGCCGGTCAGCTGACCGGCTGGCGCCCACGTTGCTCAGTTTCACCACAATTTTCATTAGGAGAGAACCATGGCTGATTCAGCCCGCGCGGCCCGACTGGCCAAGCGCGTGCAGGTCCTCATGGCCCAGTCGCTGCGCACCGTCATCAAAGATGAGCGCATCGACAACGTGACCGTGACCGACGCACGCGTCACCAATGACCTGCAGCATGCCACCGTGTACTACACGGTGTTCGGCGAGGGCGAGATCAAGGCTGAAATCGCCGAGATCCTGGCCAAGCGAACCGGCGCACTGCGCAAGGAACTTGGACGCAACCTGACCATCCGGTTGACCCCGACCTTGACCTTCGTGGCAGATGAGATTCCAGAGAATGCTTCGCAGCTGGATGAACTGCTGGCCGTGGCCCGGGAAAAGGACGCCGAGGTCGCTTCGCTGCGTGAGGGCAAATCCTTCGCCGGCGACGCAGATCCATACAAGAAGGACGAAGACGAAGAAGAAGCCTGAAGGCTTGTGAACGTTTAGTCTGGACACGAACGCCTCGGGCGGTGCGCACACTGTGCGTGCCACCCGGGGCGTTTGCTGGTTTCAGCCGCTGGGCGAATTACACTCACAGCGAAGCCGAATTTGTTGTTTGAGACTAGTCACCTCGGAAGTCCTGGGATAGCGTGGGCTCACACCCTAGGCTCCGATCAAAGGTAGAACTGATGCCAGAATTCACCACGACCCTCGTAGCAGCTAGCGGCAACAACGTGGGAATCGTTGTGCCCGACGACATCGTGCTTGGATTTGGCCGCGGCAAACGCGTCCCGGTGACGGTGCAGATCAATGGGGACTATACCTACCGGAATACCATTGCCTCCATGGCAGGGCAATTTCTGATTTCTTTCAACTCAGAGACTCGTAAAGCTACGGGCAAGGGTGCGGGAGACGAGATTACCGTGCACCTGGAGCTTGACGAAGAACCGCGCACCGTGGAGGTTCCCGAGCCGCTGGCCGTGCTGCTCTCGGCGGAACCCGAACTCGCCGATGCCTGGAACAAGCTCTCCTACAGCAAGCAACGCGGCCACATTGATCCGATCATCACGGCGCGCGGCGAAGATACCCGGACCCGTCGGGTAGAAAAAGTCATCAAGGTGCTGCGCAGCGAATGATGCCCTGCTTTCACTTGCAAGTCTGGAGGTGAGTGCAATTAATGCGGCAAGCAATGAGCAGCGATGCTTTGAACTACGCCAGGCAGAAGAGGCGGATTTTGAGCCGATTGCCGAACTGTGCCGGACCGGTGGACTGCTTCCCTGGGCTCCAGCGTCATTAGTGTCCGGTGAATCCAAGACCGTCCAGGTGGCCGTGTACCATTCACAGATCGTTGGATTGGCCAAGACCCATTGGCATGCGCAGGCCGATGGGCTTGCGCCGGCAGGACACTACCTTGGAGGCATTATTGTGCATCCGAGCTGGCGGCAGCAGGGGATAGGGCAGGCGCTGACGGCCGCACGGCTTCGCTGGATAGCCCAACGCGCCACCCGCGCGTACTACTTCACCAACGAACAGAATCAGGCCTCCAGAGCGCTGCACGCGAAGCTCGGATTTGAACGGCTCGCAGAAGCCGAAGAAATCCATTCAGTCCGCGCCGATGACGGGACTTCCAAGCTTTTGCTGTTCCAAGCGGAACTAAGCTAGCCAGAAAAAACAAGGCGCCTGCCGGACTTTCAAGGGAAAGTCCGGCAGGCGCCTGATGTTGTCGAACCTAGTTCTTGGAAATCTTGCCCGTCGCTGAGGCTACCGGCAACAAGAACATTGGCTTCATGAAGATCCACGCAGCAGCGATAACCGCTACGGAAACCAAGAAGATCACTAGTCCCCAGGCATCGGTCGCATCACGGGAGCTATACATGTGGTTCAGATTCTTCAAGGCACCGGTGGTCAGTACCAGGAACACGTGAACCACGATGAACGCCGAGAAGAAGAGCATCACCGGGAAGTGAATCTTGCGTGCCACTTCAACCGGGTACAACTTATTCAGTGCCTTCGGCTGTGTTGGCCACCAGCTGGACATGCGCACGCCGGTCAGGATTGCAAGCGGTGCGGCAATGTAGATCACCAAGAAGTAGGAGACCATCTGTAAGGCGTTGTAGTGGATCCAGCCGTTCTCCACGGGCCAATTGAGCGAAGCGTACTGCAGCGCACCGGAGAGCATATTCGGGAAAATATCCCAACTGGTTGGGACCACGCGCATCCACTGGCCGGTAGCGGCCAAGAGAATCACGAAGATCACGCCGTTGGCTACCCACAACACATCCAGAGCCTGGTGGGTCCAGATGCTCAGTGAGTATTTCTTTGGACTATTGCCCTTCGGGGAGAACCACGAGTTCGGCTTCGGAGTCCACATGGCTGCCGGACGTTTTTCATGACGCACCTGCAAGCCGGTGCGGATGATCAGCACAATAAAGAACATATTCAGGAAGTGCTGCCAACCGAGCCATCCAGGAATGCCCGTGGGGGCCGAATCAGGCATAGTCGAGTGGCCGTCATAGGTGCCAATGAAATCCTGGACCGGGCCAAGCAGGCGCAGGCCGCGAGCGGCCAGTACCACTAGCAGTGCAACCAGCACCGCACCGATGATCAGCATCGCTGGCTTAACCCAAGGCTTCATCTTGATCGAGGAAGCATCCTGCTTTGCCGCCATCCCCGGGCCTGCCGCTGGCTTGGCAGCTTCAGCTGGTGCCGCAGCAGCCGGGGAATCGGAGCCTGTCACCGGTGGTGCGACGTTTGCAGCCTTGCCCGGTGCCACCGGCGCAGAAACTTCTTCTGCCACCGGTTCGGCGACCGGTTGTTTTGCCTTTGCCTCTTGCGGAGACTCGGCCTGTTCGGTGGCTGTCGACGCGCTGACTGCTGGCTCGGACACCGATTCTGCGACATGCTCAGTCTTTGCGGATGCCTCGGTGGCCAGGTTCGCGGGGACAATCCGGGTCTCGGTTGAGCCATCGCGCGGACGTAACGGCGTGTAGCCCTTCATCCGGTTCGCTGGAGTTGCAGGAGCTTCGGCAACGGGCACTGCAGCCACCGAGGCAGCTGGCGCACTTTCTGAATCCGCGGATGAAGTCGACGGCGCGAGAACGCCCGCCGGAGCCGCATCTGTGGCTGCCGCATCATCGGTCGGAGCCGCTGACGCAGCGGCAGTAGCAGCACCCGCAGGCGCCGTTGCCGCAACGTTGGCGGGGACTCCGTCGCGCAGCCGCAACGGGGTGTAGCCGGCCATGNNGCCAGTCTCCGGGCGTGAAACTTTGACCGCCGGTGCGGCGGGGTTGGTTTCCGCTGGGGTAACTGCTGGACCAACCGGTGCAGGCGCCTCAGCAGGTACGGCCTGCTGTACCGGTGGAGCCTCAGCAGCTGGCGTAGCCTGCATTGGTAGACGAGTCTCGGCTGGCTCCGCGGCCACCGGGTGCGTCTTATGTATTTCTTTGGCACTGGCAGGTGCTTCGGGTTGCACACCGCCTTGGGTGCGCAGGGGAGTATAGCCTGCCATCCGTTGCTTGGTCATGATCGTTGAACCTCATCGCGTCGTCGTATCCGGCGGATCTTGCGCGGCCGGAACCTACCTGAGTGGACAATGCCCACGATTATCCTTTGCGGGTGCGAATTTCTTCAAGCAACTGCGGCACGATGGTGAACAAATCGCCCACCACACCAAAATCGGCGTGGTCAAAGATTGGCGCGTTTTCGTCCTTATCAATGGCGACAATGGTTTTGGCGGTCTGCATGCCTGCACGGTGCTGGATAGCCCCGGAGATCCCCAAGGAAATATAGAGCTCGGGAGAGACAATGACACCGGTCTGACCGACTTGAAGCTTCGGGGAAACATAGCCGGAATCTACCGCTGCACGCGAAGCTCCGACGGCTGCGCCAAAGTGATCGGCGAGCTGTTCCACAATCTCGAACTTCTCGGCCGAACCTACGCCGCGTCCACCGGAAACGACAATTTTGGCGCTACGCAAGTCTGGACGGCTGGCATCGGTTTGTACCGACTCAACCGAGCGGATCTGCGCACCTTTGGAAACCTTAGGCAGTGCCGAAGGTTCAATGACGGTGATTTTCGGAGACGCAACTGCTTCCGCCCTGAGCTCGGAAGCACCTGGACGGATGGTAATAATGCGTGGACCGCCTTCAACGGTGGACTCAGAGGTGACATCGCCGCCAAAGATTGAGTGCGAAGCGATTGGCTCATCATCAGCCCAACGCACCGACACGGCATCAACGCATACTGCGCCTTCAACACGGATCGCCAAACGACCTGCAATGGTGCGTCCAATGGCGGTATTGGAGATGAGAACGGCGGCCGGTGAAGTCTTCTTGATGACTGAAGCCAAAGCGGCCACATCTGCGGAGCCGAGCGCGAGCGCATCTAAATCGATGGGCAGGACCTGTACTTCGGCAGCACCCAGTTCGCCCAGCTTAGCCGCTAGCTGCTGTTCTTGACCGGTGGCACAGACTGCAACGGCTACCGGACTGCCGAACTGGGCTGCGGTGCCAAGCAGGCCTGCGGTGGTGTTTTGAGGTGTTCCATCGGCTGCGACCTGAACGTGGACAACAACCGGCTGATTATTTTCTGACATGGGGTGAATTCTCCTGTGCAAGGATAAGCCGTGGGGGATAGAAGATTACGGAAAGCTGAGCGGGGGACTTAGATAAAGTGCTTCTCAGCCAAGAAATCGGCCAGCTGCTTTGCTGCCGTTCCGTCATCGGTAATCTTTGGACCAGCCACGCGCTCCGGACGGTCTTCGGCAGAAACCATCACCGAACGGTAGTACGCGGATTCCGGTCCCGCTTCGATCCCTAGATCTGCCAGAGTCCAGGTTTCCAGAGGCTTTGTTTTCGCTGCGCGGATGCCCTTGAAATTCGGGAAGCGGGGTTCCGCTGATTTCTCGGTGACGGAGACTACCGCAGGAAAGGCCACACTGAGTTTCATGGTTGCCTCGGAAAGCTGGCTTGAACCAGTCACCTCGGTTGCGCTGATCTCAAGCTCATCTGCGTAGGGCAGGAACGGGCGGTCCATGAGTTCAGCGATCATCGCCGGAACCATGCCGCCCTTGCCATCGGTGGATTCATTTCCTGCCAGGACTAGATCAACGTCGAGTTTTTCAAGGGCTGCTGCCAAAACTCGAGCAGTGGAGATCATGTCTGAGCCAGCAAGGGCCGGGTCGGAGATATGCACCGCAGAGTGCGCGCCCATGGACAGCAGCCGGCGCAGTGCAAGGGCCGCTTTATCTCCACCCATGGCTACCGCGATCACCTCAACCTCGCCCAGTGACTTTTCGGCTTGCAAAGCCACTTCGCAGGCGCGCTCACAGATCTCGTCGGCAACTAGGTCCGCTGCTGCGCGGTCTAGCATTCCGGTTTGCAGGTCCAAGCGACGGCTCGACCACGTATCAGGTACCTGTTTGGTCAGGACGGCGATTTTCACGCTGGTCTCCTTCTGAGGGGTTCTGGTGATTGCCAAAATAATTCGGAGATTGTCCGCTGTTTTGGCGCAACGCTTCAAATGAAATTTTCTCGCATGGTGGGTGCAGTTAAGCAACGTCACCGACTAGGAAAAACTCTACATGCCTATCGCGCTCTCGTGGGGCGGGGCTCACATAGAAGGAGGAATTCGGCAGCAAAGCCGGACGGTATCGCAGATTTCCCTCCCGGGGACGTAGTTTTTCTGATTCCAGTCAGATCAATACACCTTGTGACGGNNGACGGGGCGCTTAGCGGAATCCGAAGAGAGATCTTTGAATCCAGGCTCCAAATCCGAAATCTCATCGTCAAGTCTTCCTGAGCGTTTAGAGTGAGGCCATGACCTTTGAATCGGTGAGGTTGGCCTACGGCGCCAGGGCCCTTGAATACGTCGACGCTGTTGGCAGACTAGAACATATCGCGGACACGGATCTGGCTTTGGTCGCTGATTGGGCTAGCAGGCTCAAGGGAAAAGTGATCGACGTCGGCAGCGGTCCGGGGCAGTGGACACAGTGCCTGGCAAGTTTGGGAGCTGAAGTCGAAGGAATCGAGCCGGTGCCAGAATTCCTCGCTATCGCTAAAGAGAGGTACCCGGACGTGAAATTCCGTCAAGGTCGCGCTGAGATGCTTGATGTCCCAGCGCAAAGTTTAGGTGGGGTGCTCGCTTGGTACTCGCTGATTCATACCGAGCCCGAAAAACTGCATATACCACTCACTGAATTTGCCCGTTCAATTCGTCCAGGTGGTGGTTTGTCCCTCGGATTCTTTACTGGCTCCAAACTCGCTGCTTTTGACCATGCCGTCGCCGTCGCCTATTGCTGGCCCATTGACCAATTAGTCGCCCAGATTGAAGATGCTGGATTTACGGTAACCCATGCAGAAAGCCGGACTATGAGCCCTACGCGCATTCACGGTGCATTATTGGCAACTCTGTAATTCAAGAACGATTCGTGTAGTGGTGCGCGGCCCAACAGAAAAATTTGTGCTTCGGACCGTCAGGAACTACGAGGTAATTTCCGATTGAGCCCACTGAATAGCGGTGCGAAAAGCAGATTCAGCACGAGTGCAACGCCCTCGCCGGTCGGGGCTAATTTATAGGTGTCCATCACGATATCGAAAAGCAGCACCAACACCGCAAATCTTCACATCGACTGCAGAATCTCGATTCCCCATTTACCGGATCACTTGAACATGCGAAGAACCAGCCGGTCGGTGATCTCACTTGCCAGGAGCATGGTCAGCGTGAACACGACGGGGAGTGCTCGAGCCCACCCCCACAGGCAGACCTGCAAAAAAATATGCATCCTAAGAGAACAAGAATGAAGATGGGCAATTCGCGAGTTTTTTAGCTTGCTCCTCTTGCAAAACGCCCTAAAAAGACGGAGAGGATTCGGCGATCCGAACCTATTGAGTTGATGCTCCTGGCCCACGTCGGTACCAGGGGGTCAGATTAGCCGAGACGACTTCGATCATTCGGAGTCCATTCGCCTAGAAACAACGCTGAGTTACCCACGGATTGGATGCGAGAACTGCATGACACGCATCACCGCAGGAGCCGTCTATATAACGCCTATACTGGTAGGCGTGAGTAAAGCCGGGCAGAACACCGAAGAGCAGGCCTCAGGCCTCGTATTAGTCGACAAAGATCAGGGGATGACCTCCCATGATGTGGTGGGCCGTATCCGCCGCCTCGCGGGAACCCGCAAGGTGGGCCATGCCGGCACCCTTGATCCGATGGCCACCGGTGTGCTGGTGATCGGGGTTAACAAGGCCACACGCTTACTCACCTATATCGTGGGACATGACAAGACTTACACCGCCACCATCCGTCTGGGACAGAATACCGTCACCGACGATGCCGAAGGCGAGATCATCTCCGAGCGCATCGCTGCTGCGGTGACGGATGAAGATATTGAACGTGAGATTTCGAAGCTCCGCGGAGATATTGAACAAATCCCGAGCCAGGTTTCCGCCATCAAGGTCGACGGTAAGCGCTCCTACGCCCGCGTTCGCGCTGGTGAGCAGGTAGAGCTGAAGGCACGCCCGGTGACCATTTCACGCTTCGACATCCACAAGATCCGCCGCGAAGTAGGTGGCAAGGTACTAGACGTAGACGTCACCGTCTCTTGCACCTCAGGAACCTACATCCGTGCTCTGGCCCGAGATCTCGGCGAAGCACTCCACGTCGGCGGGCACCTCACTGCATTGCGCCGCACCGAAGTGGGACCATACTCCATCGAAAAATCCAAGCGGCTCGAAGAGCTCGCCGAAGAGTTCGAGGTACTTCCCTTGGAAAAAGCTGCCGGGGCGCTTTTTGCCAACCGCCAACTGACCGAAGAAGAAGCAGCAGAGCTGTCCTTCGGTCGAACCATCACCGCATCCAAGAACGTCATGGATGAACCGGCAGATGACCTCGTCGCGGCTTTCGCGCCAGACGGTGCATTGGTTGCCCTCATTGCCGATAAGGGCGAAAAGGCCCGAGGGCAAATAGTCTTCACCGGAAAGCAGTAACTCACTATTATTTGAGACCTTCAGAAAGGCTCAGCCTTGTTTGCCCTTAACGGCTTTTTCATTGCCGGCACAATTATTTGTGCGCTCGCCGTACTACTTGGCCTTATCGCTACCGTCATCCGGCGATACCCGGATGATTGGGCACTAGTCGCCACCGCGGGTACCGAGCTATTCCTGATTGTCTACGCGGTAGCCGCAGGCATACGTCAGGTCGGGGGAGAAGCGATTCTCGGTGAGCCGTGGGAATTCTGGGGTTACCTACTGACCGCATTGATCATGCCACCCATTGCTTTCTTCTGGGCGGTTAGCGACAAGAGCCGTTGGGCCAACACCGTCTTAGCCGTTTCGGGAGCCATCACCTTTGTGATGCTGTTCCGTATGGAACAAATCTGGCATGTAGGAGTCATCGCATGAGCGAAAAACCACGTAATTCACGTATCGTCCAGGCCGCACAGGCTCGTGGCGCAAATAAGTCTCCACGCCCTGGGCGCACTTCCGGGTTAGGCCGCATTATTATTGCGGTTTATGGGGTGCTGGCGCTATCTGCGACCGTCCGAGCGCTGTATCAAATGTTCTTTCGTGACTTCTCTGAAGCGCCGTTAGCCTACACGCTGTCATTGTTATCTGGGCTGGTCTATATCTTGGCCACGTTCACCCTGGCTTCGAAGAAGCGCGGAGCTTGGAAGGTTTCGGTATTTGCCGTCAGCTTTGAACTTCTTGGTGTGCTTGTAGTCGGCTTGCTGTCCTTCACCATGCCAGCTCATTTTGGTCACGACTCCGTATGGAGCTACTTTGGCAAGGGCTACGGTTACATTCCGTTGTTGCTGCCGTTAGTCGGCCTGTGGTGGCTCTTCCGTAATCGTAATGAGCGTCACGCCTAAAGACGTGCAAGAATTACTTCGGTAAACAATTTAACTTTCGTTGCAGAGTCATAAGGAGCAAAGTGCACTATTGGAAGGGCCTCGACTCAGTCCCCGCGGACATGGCTCCCACTGTTGTCACCATCGGCAACTTCGACGGCGTCCATTTGGGGCACTGCGAAGTCCTCGACTCGGCAGTCACTCAGGCTAAAAAACGTTCGGCTAAATCGGTTGCCATCTCCTTCGACCCGCACCCGGCACAGGTCCACCGCCCGGGCTCTGCACCCGAACTCATCATGGGGATCGCAGACCGCGTCGACACGCTGGCCAGCGTTGGCTTAGACGCCACCTTGATGATTCACTACACATTGGAATTTGCGGACCAGAGCGCTGAAGAATTCGTGCGTTCAATCATTGTGGAGAAGCTCAACGCCGTAGCCGTGGTGGTTGGCCACGACGTACGTTTCGGCAAAGACAACTCCGGCGATTTTGACTACATGTGCGAGCTGGGAAGCAAATACGGCTTTGAAGTGATCGGTGTACAAGATGTCGGTGACAAACGACGCTTGTCATCCACCTGGGTTCGCGAGGAACTGGCTGCCGGAAATGTAGAAGCCGCCGCCGCAATTCTTGGTCGTCCGCATCGGATGCGTGGCGAAGTCGTGCACGGCGCTGCACGGGGACGCGAGCTCGGGTTCCCTACCGCTAATCTTGCTCCCGACGCAGCTGGAATTATCCCCGCCGATGGGGTGTACGCCGGATGGGTTATTGACGAGGCCGGCGTGCGCTGGCCAGCAGCTATTTCCGTCGGCTCCAACCCAACTTTCGAGGGTGTCTCTCGCGTGGTTGAATCCCACGTCATTGACCGTCCCGAAGAAGGTTTTGAAGACTTTGACCTTTACGGCCAGCAGATCGTTGTGGAGTTCACCGCGCACCTGCGCCCGATGGTTGCCTACCGCGGTATCGAAGCACTGGTTGAGCAGATGAATGATGACGTGGTGCAGGCGCGAAGCGTATTGGCCACCGAGTCACACTAGGCCATGCCAGAAATTCCTGCCCTACCCAAGCGTGCATTCACCATGAAGGCCGAGCGTCGCACTGATCTAGCTTCCGCGTATGAAGTCGGAGCCAAAGACTACGACAGCATTCGTCCTGATTACCCGCGCGAAGCACTCGAATTCTCTTTGGGCGGTGGTGTGGCCAAGTCTGCCATCGATATAGGTTGCGGCTCGGGGATTTTCACTGCGCAGCTTGTCGAGGCTGGGCTTGCGGTTTGGGCGGTGGACCCGTCAGCGGATATGTTGAGCGTGCTCAAAGAACGCATCCCCCAAGTGCGCACCGTATGCGCTTCGGGAGAATCAACCGGGTTACCCGAAGATAGCGCAGATCTAATCACCTACGCTCAAGCTTGGCACTGGGTGGATCCGCCCCTGGCAAGCGCCGAGGCCGCGCGTTTGCTGCATGACGAGGGCTCATTGGTGTTGCTCTGGAATCAATTAGATGTTCAGGTTCCTTGGGTTCACCGGTTGGCACGCATCATGCATGCCGGCGATGTGCACCGCCCGGAGCTGGCTCCGCCGCTGGGCAAAGACTTCAGCACCCCAGAATCCGGGGTTTGGCATTGGTTCATGGAACTAGACCTTCACGGAATCTTGGAGCTGACCCGTTCACGAAGCTACTATCGCCGCTCCAAAGAGGAAACACGGACCAAGGTGGAAGGCAATCTCCGCTGGTATTGGTGTGAACACTTGGGTTACGCGGCCGAACAAATTGTTGAGGTGCCCTATCTCACCCATGCTTGGAGGGCGCGCCGGCGGCTACGTCGGTGATATGATTGACGATGGTTCACGCTGCAGTCCGCGGTTGCGACGAACCACCGTGAACGCCCCGGCGTACACACTGACTTATTAACGCGGTCCAACTCCAGGAGTTTGTTATGGCATTAGATGCCGCAGTAAAGAATGAAATCATCAAGGCTTACGCCACCCACGAGGGTGACACCGGTTCGCCTGAGGTTCAGGTTGCAGTCATGTCCCGTCGTATCAAGGACCTGACCGAGCACCTGAAGCAGCACAAGCATGACCACCACACCCGCCGCGGCCTGATGGCTCTGGTCGGTCGTCGTCGTCGTATGCTCGGCTACCTCAAGAACACCGACATCGAGCGCTACCGTGCGCTGATCGAGCGTTTGGGCCTGCGCAAGTAGTCTCACGCTTCGGTGTGAAAATCCCCGTTTCCCTTCGTTGGGAGACGGGGATTTTTTGGGTCTATGGGGTAAAACCGGTGCAACGCCACGGGCATAGGCACTGCGAATTGTGTGGATTCCAGACGTGCGGCAATAAATCCCCGCCTCCTCGAATGACAAATAATTCTGCTGTGTGAAATTCTACTTTCGTTTTTACCTGAATTGGGGATAGGCTGAAGGGGATTTCAGCACCTACAAGGAGAGCGAGTAGTCATGAGCGCGACTGTTCTGCAACGTCATTTGTTCGGCCCGGGTCCTTGCAACCCTTACCCAGAAGCAACTGCTGCGCTGGGTCTGCCTCTGCTAGGACACCTGGACCCTGAATTTATCGCACGCATGGACCGTGTAGGCGACGGGCTGCGAACTTTGTGGGGTACCAAGAATTCGCGCACCTTGCCGCTCAGCGCTACCGGTTCCGCCGGTATGGAAGCTGCATTCGTCAACACCATTAATCCCGGTGACGTCGCGGTGATCGCCATCAACGGACTGTTTGGCGAGCGGATGTGCGAGGTGGCCTCGCGCGTCGGTGCAGAAGTTGTTCGTGTGGATCATGAATACGGAACTCCAATTGACGCCGAGCGCGTAGCTGCAGCTCACCCGAACCCAACGGTTATCGCCGGCGTGCACGCCGAGACCAGCACCGGTGTTGTTTCCGACATTGCTGCGCTGGGCGCTATCAAGGGCGATGCATTACTGATCACTGACGCTGTCGTTTCCATTGGTGGCATGCCTGTGCTGGCCGATGAGTGGGGCATCGACATCGGCTATGCCGGAACCCAGAAATGCATTGGTGTGGCCCCGGGCCTTGCCCCATTCACCATTTCGGACCGTGCTTTCGACCGCCGTGTGCAGAAACCGCAGTCCTGGTACTTGGATCTTGGACTGCTCGGCGGCTATGCCACCGGCAACACCGGTGGCGGACGAACCTATCACCACACCGCGCCAGTGGCCATGGTGGCTTCTCTTGAAGCAGGTATCGATCGAATTCTCGCCGAAGGATTGGATGCGGTCACCAAGCGCCACCAAGAAGCTGGTAAATCCTTGCAGGACGGTATCGAGGCGATGGGCCTGGAGCTGTTTGCAGCCGAAGGTTACCGACTGCCGCAGCTGACGACAGTAAAGGTTCCAGAAGGTGTGGACTCGGCGAAGGTCCGCGCTTACTTGCTGGAGCGTTTCAACATCGAAATCGGTGGGGGCGTTGGACAGTACGCGAACTCCGTATGGCGTATCGGTTTGATGGGACCAAACGCCAATCCTTCCTCGGTGGCACTGATCCTTGCATCATTGAAGGAAGCCATCGACAAGGCCTAAGCAGGTCAAGATGTAGATTCAAGAGGTCGTGGCGTGTACCTAAGTTTGAGGACGCCGCGGCCTCTTGACTCGTTTCATGAGTAATTCTCTTATCCTTCACAACATAGTGACTCTTCGAATTGAGCTAGTCGGCTCAGAACCAGTAATTTGGCGCAGACTTGAGATCGCAGACAACGTCGCACTTGACGAAGTTGGGCTAGCGGTGCAAATTGCTATGGGGTGGGAGCATGCTCATATGCAGGCTTTTACCAACCTGCGTCCCTACTCGGAACTCGGTTCTACGTCGGCCATTAAATGGTATGACGAGCAAATGCGCGCCTAGAGCGGCGACGGAGAATCTCGAGAAGACACCACACTGGGACAGGCCCTACGGGCCGCAGCTGATGAACTCTATTTTGAGTACGATTTTGGTGATGGCTGGATCCATCAAATCACTGTTGAGTCTCGACGCGGGCTGAAGCCTGACGATTCTAAATATAAAGTTCTGGTTGGTCAGTTACGCGGTGCTTTGGAAGACAGTGGAGGAATTGGCGGCTGGTCCAACAAGCTAAAGATATATCGCTCCACGGAACGTTATGACGAAAACGAAGAAATCGTGGATTGGATGAAGTGACGCGGGGGACCGTGGAAAGCCTTTGATCCAGATACCTTCGACATTGATTTTGCCAACGCGCGCCTGAAATTTCTGGCCGACGGTTTCATCGGCGCTAACGCGGCAGGGCAATGGGCCGCCCGTTTCCACCAGGGAATTCGGCAGCACCTGTCCTTAGTGTTTGCACATTGCCAAATTGGACTCGCGCCTACCGGCAAAAAATCCCGGAATCGTTTGTCGAGCTTCTGCAGCATTTTACTGCCCTGGTCGAAATGTGCACGGACCCGGGTATCGCCCTGACCAAAGCCGGCTGGATGCCCCCAGCAATGATTGCCGAGTTGATGACTCGTTGCGAATTGAACGGGATTGATTAGGAACGGGGCAAGGTGAAGCGGGAAGTTGATCTGGCCACCATTTCAATCATGCGCGACGTAGTTACCAAGCTTCGCCTGATCCGAAAGTACAAGGGTAAACTTGTCGCCACAAAGCTTGGCTCTTCACTGCTCCAAGAACCACTGGCGATGGTTCGCTATATCCTCAAGGAACTGCGCTCAGTAGTAACAAAGGACGTAGAAGTTGATGCGGCATTTTCGGAGTGGGTACTCTGCGCCGGCGGCTACAACCTGGACGGATTTACCAAAGCTACAACGGCGGCGAAAGAGTACATTCATGTATCGGAGGTTCATGAAAACTTTGGCTACTGGGACCCGAACCTTCAAGCCCCCATTTCCACAGACAGCTATATCCCCAGAATGGAACTGTGGCATGTGATCGGACGGCTCATGGATTTCAAGTACTCCAATGCCGGTAATCGTCAGGCGATTTACGACAGGCGTCAAGAGATTTCGCGATTCATTCTGGAAGCCTAATTTCTCCTACTTGCCAGCCTTCGGCACGTTCGCATCGGTACAGAGATGTGCGAAAAGGATCATTCCAATAGTTTGTTGAATGTTGTACTTAAATTTCAATTCATGAGGTTCAACTGAAAATAGTTTGTCATGTTTCAGGATATTCTCTCTGGTTAACGGTAACCTCGAACAGGTCAGTCGCATCCCCGAGAGAAAGGTGATTGAACATTGAAAGCACTATTCGATTTTGGTTTCCGCAAATTTGTCACGCCGTCCATAATCAAGATTATCTACGTCCTGATTATGATCATGTTGGCAGTGGGCTACATTGCCTTCACCGTCATGGCCTTTGCGAACGACGTCATGTTTGGCATCTTGGTGCTACTCATTCTTGGCCCGCTATTTACGCTGATCTACCTCGCGTTGGCGCGTGCAAGCTTGGAATCGCTTATCGCGCAGATCCGAACTGCAGAGAACACCTCGGAGCTTGTGCGTCTGGCTGGCGGTACTCCTCCGAGTGAGCAACAATTCGGCGCAGTCCCTCCACACCCAGCCGCGCCAACGAACCCACAGGTGCGCCCCGCGGCTCAGCCGGACCCGACACGTCCGGTGAATCGTCAGAACCCTGACGGCGGACAAACCCCACCTGAAAATCCCTACAAGCAATAGCGCTAAACGGTATTTAGCAATAAAAAACAGAAGCCGGGTGTGCAAGAGAATCTCTTGCACACCCGGCTTCAGTTTCAATTATTTCTACCAGGTGCCGTCGGCCTTCACCGAAAGGACCGGACAGCCTGCCTGCATCAGGATGCGTTGCGCGGTACTGCCCATGATGAATTTGCCTACCGTGGTTCGTTTTCGCAAACCGATCACGATGAGCTGGGCACGTTGCGCTTGGGCAACTCGCAGTACCTCGTCTGCAGCATCGTGACCTTGTGCGGAGCGTTCGATCCAGAAATCTAACCCCGCCGCGGTAAGCCGTTCTTCGAGGAGGTGAAATTCTCGGGCATCAATCAGTCGATCATCGACCAATGCGTCGCCCTTGGAGGAATTGACCACCACAAGTTTTACCTGCGCACGTTGTGCTTCGACGATTGCCTGCTCTAACGCTGCTTCTCCTTGTGGAGTGGGCAGATATCCAACTACAACTGTCATGGCTTGTCCTTTCCATCCAGAGCATCGTCAGCCGAATGGCGTCCGCTCGATGGCTGCTGAGATTCGACTTTGTCCAGTTCGTCTTCACTGATCATTCCACCTGATGCGAGGCCCGCGGTGAGCTCCGAAGAGCCTCCACGTGCTTTGCGAAGGATCGAGAGGATCAATGGGACGAGCAGCACAATGGCAATAATGATGTACACCGTGACGGCTACTGGTTCGCTCCACAGGCCTGAAATCTCACCAGCACTAAGCTGGAATGATTTACGC
>DNHA01000172.1:0-11236 GCA_003486025.1 Micrococcaceae bacterium
CCCGAGGGGTTATCGGCGACTATCGAGAGCCTGAGGTTTTGCGTTTTGGGGTTACGCCGCTCTACCTGAGTCGCACCGATATCTGGGATGCGGTGGAGATCCTGCGTGAAGTTCTGCACACCGGGGCATGGCAGCGCGTGGAGTTTGCCGTACGAAATGCCGTGACATAGCGCAAAATTCACTGATCAACAGGCCCGTGACCCGAGAATCCAGCGAATTTACGCCAGAGTACTCTTAAGAACAGCGTGGCATCCATCGATGTCGCGCTGTTCGCATAGGTCTAAGGGAGCATCGTTGGGCAAGCAGCCGGTACACGTCACTGAATCCGGGTCGGGTCTGAAGAAGTCATTAACACCGGCCCAGATGTCGATGATCGCGCTGGGCAGCGCGATCGGCACGGGACTGTTTGCCGGCAGCAAATTGGCTATCTCAATGGCAGGCCCATCGGTGATCGTCAGCTACCTGATTGGTGGCGTCGTGGCACTGCTGGTCATGGGGGCTCTCGCCGAAATGACGGTTAAGCAGCCGGTGGCTGGATCGTTCGGCGTTTACGCCGAACGCTACTTGGGACGGTTCGCCGGGTACCTGACCAAATACCTTTACTGGTCCGCACTGATCTTCGCGGTGGGCACCGAGGTCAGCGCCGTGGGCGAATATATGCAGTACTGGTTCCCGGAGATTCCCGGACTGCTCTGGGTGATCCTCTTTTCCGTCGTGCTGCTTGCAGTGAACTTCGCCAGCGTGAAAACCTTCGGCACCACCGAATACTGGTTCTCCGCGATCAAGGTCTTCGCCGTAGTCGCCTTTATCATCATTGCCCTGTGGCTGGTATTCCATGATTCCACCGACCAGTTCGGTTTCCAGAACTACACCGCCGAGGGCGGATTCTTCGCCAACGGGCTCTCCGGCACGTGGAGTGCGGTGATCGTGGCGATCTTCTCTTACATGGGCATCGAAGCCATCTCGATTGCCGCGGCCGAGGCCCGCAACCCAAAAATTGCGGTGCGCAAGGCCTTCAAAGTTTCCTTCCTGCGCCTGCTGCTCTTCTACGTATTCACCATGGCGTTGATCCTCGCTGTGGCGCCCACCAGTGAGCTTATTTCCGGCGGTTCTCCGTTTGTCACCGTAATGGCCCAGGTTGGTATTCCTTTTGCCGACTCGGTGCTGAACTTCGTGCTGATCATTGCCGCGTTATCGGCGATGAATGCCCAGCTCTATGCCGCTACTCGCATGCTGCACTCGTTGGCTAACTCCGGCCATGCACCGCGTCTAGCCCACAAAACCAGCAGTAACGGTGCCCCGATCCACGCGGTGTGGATGTCTGCCGGCGGCATTGCCGTGGCTGCACTGGTCTACGCCATGGTTCCAGAAGGCGGATTCGGCATCATGATGTCACTGGCTACCTTTGGCGCCTTGGCTACCTGGTTCATGATCTTGGTGACCCACGTGGCCTTCCGCCGCAAGGTGCGCAGTCAGCAGGTTGTCTTGGACTACAAGCTGCCCGGATACCCGGCTGCCTCGCTATTTGGAGCGGTATTACTGGCAGGACTGCTGGTGACCTCGTTCTTCGTCCCGGAATTCAAGTACACGCTGATCTTCGGTGTGCCGTTTGTCATCGTCATGTCGGTGCTCTACAAGCTGGCCTTTGCCGGCAAGCAGCAACCTTCAGCCTAGCCAGGCAAACTCGTTGCCCGCGGCGCCAGTTCACTGGAGAATTCTGCTGCGGGCACTAAGATCGTAAAGGGCCTGCCAGATGGCAGGCGCAGCAACATTTGAGGAGCAATGGTGGCCAAGCTGTATTTCCGATATGGGGCAATGAACTCGGGCAAATCAACGAGCTTATTGCAGGCTGCCTTCAACTATGAGGAACGCGGCCAGCGGATCTTGCTGGCCAAGCCCGGAGTCGATACCAAGGGAGAAGCCTCGATAGTTTCCCGGTTAGGGCTTGAACGCGAGGTTGACTTCGTGATCAGCCCGCAAGGTAATGTGCGTCAGCAGTTCGCTGCGATAGCCTCCGGAGAAGACCCTGAAGCCCTTCTCACTCACATTGACTCACCGCCGGTCGCCTGCCTGCTTGTCGACGAGGCCCAGTTCTTGAACCGGGAGCAGGTTGACGACCTGTTGCGAATTGCCGTGCTCGACAACGTTCCGGTTCTTGCCTACGGGATCCGCACCGACTTCAGAACCCATGCTTTCCCGGGCTCCGCGCGATTGATGGAGCTTGCGCACTCCTTGGAAGAGCTGAAAACCATTTGCCGCTGCGGGCGTAAGGCAATGTTTAACACTCGCCGGGTGGGGGATCAGGTTGTTTTTGACGGCGACCAGGTAGCCATCGATGGGGAAGATGTCTGGTACGAGTCACTGTGTGCCTCATGCTATTTGGATGCCTCTGGTGGGCAGCTCAGCTAGCGGGTGCCCGCGGGTTTAGGTACTGGAGCAGAGCCCGGCAACTGCTCGCTGCAGTCCCCAATCAAAACCATCACTTTGTGGTGCATCAACGTCCAACTGCACGAGGTTCTGCCGGTAGGCCACCGAACCCAGAATGTGATTGAGCAGCAGTTGCTGGCCAAAACGGGACTCTTCCGCAGGCAAACCAGCTAATTGAAGTAGTTCGCGCAGCTGCAGTACTGGGTTGAGTTGCTCAACCTGCAGCGCACTGGCTACCTCGATCACCTCCGGGCTGTCCTGGATGGGAAGCAGTGCCAGGTATAGCTTGCGGCATAGTTGTAACACCGCGTCGGCGGGTGTGGCAAAATTTTCCGGGATGACACGCAGCTGCTCGGTGTTCAGCAGCTTGGCCGCCACGGCTGCCAGCAGCTCCTGCTTGTTTTTCACATGCCAGTACAGTGCCCCAACCTGCACTTCGAGTTCTTTGGCCAAGCGGCGCATGGACAGGTCAGCTAGCCCGAACTGCTGCAGGATATCGACCGCGGTATCCACAACGGTCAGCTGAGTTAATGCCATGGCTTCTAGTCTAGACGCAGCAGCACTGGCTGCCTGCGTGCACTGATCCGGTTGCGGGTCAGCCTTTCTGGTATCTGCAGGTGCTGCGCTAAGCCGCAACATTGACAACGCTGGCGATAAAGATCGACAGTGCGGTAGTCCAGCTGATGATGGCTGCTGCCTGCCAGATGAGAATGCGTGTCTTGCTGACGCCAATGGCAGCGAGCATGGTGGCGGTGAAGTGGGTTGGCAGCAGGAGGGGGCCGAGCAGGCTCACACCTGGGACACCGTAGCGTTCAAATGCGCGCTGGAATTTGATTCTGCGGTTGGCCTTGCGTTCACTTTCCTCGGTGACATCCGACTCGACGTGGCCTACCCCGTTTGCTTCGACAAGTTCCTTCGCTCGCTTGCGGTTGGACAGTGCCGTGTGGGCACCGGAGCCAAGCAATACCAAAATCGCCACACAGGTGAAGTTGCCGATGATGGCGGCGAGGGCGGCGAGCAGGGGATTGATGCCGCCAAGAATGCCGATGGTTGCAGCTCCTTCGCCTTCAATGAAAGGAACCGCGCCGGCTACGGCCACGATTAACGGCTGCGCGACCTCGGGGACCTGGGAAATGAGATTCTGGAAGGATTCGATGAGGTTCATGATTGCTCCTGTCGTGATTCACCGGATGTCGGTGCAATTCAATTCCATCGCGTTTGAAGCACTTGGATAAGTGCCTAAATGTCACTTGTGACAGGGAACTTTGCATGTTTAGGCCATGACATTTGTCATCCCCGTATACTGAATAAATGAGTGCTTCTCCACCTGCCGATCCGACTGAGAACTTCGGGCCCGGATCCATCGGTTCGCGCAGACTGAGCACGGGAATTACCGCCACTTGGTGGTACACAGTGGCCGCCTTGCTGATATTTCAGCTAATGATCCTGCTCCTATGGATCGGCGCGCAGACCAACTTGGGCAAGAGCCCTGCCTCCGTGTTGACCATGGCGATCGGCGGGCTGGCGTGGTGCGTGGCTACGGTGCCCTTGCTGGTGCTGTACCGGCGACGAGATGAGACAGCGGGAGTCGCAGCGCAATGGCGCAGCATCCTGCTTCCGCTGTGCATCAGCGTGGTTTTTTCGTTCATCGCAGGCCTGACCAGCGGGCTCTGGGTGATGGCGGTGCTGCCAATCGTGCAATCGCTCATGCTGCTCAACTGGCCCCGTGGCGTACGCCTGCGGTTGGTCATCGCCGCCCTGGTATTGCTCAGTGGCCTGTGGTTCATTGATCTGCGTTCCGTGGCTTCTGCCGGCGGGAACGCCGCAGAAAGCTGGCGGGCACTGGGCTTCTTGACCATTTTGCTGCCGGCCATCACCGCCAGCTCGCTGTGGTGGTGGGATGTGCTTGCCACGCTGGATCGTGCCCGAGCGGCAGAATCACG
Source organism: Micrococcaceae bacterium (assembly GCA_003486025.1). Lineage (GTDB taxonomy): Bacteria > Actinomycetota > Actinomycetes > Actinomycetales > Micrococcaceae > Glutamicibacter. The sequence goes on from DNHA01000172.1 coordinate 4,371, forward strand.
GTTAGGGGCCACCCAGGAGAGATTGCGCGTTGCGACTGATGTCCATGACCTGCAGGGCCATCATCTGCAGGTGATCGCGTTGCAACTTGAACTCTCCGAGCGTCTGTTTGCACGCGACCCGGAGGCCGCGCTGGAACAACTGCGGTTAGCCAGAGCCAGTGTCGCCGAGGCTCAACAAGGCACACGCGATCTAGCCATGCGCTTTCGCGGTGTGCCACTTCGCGATGAGATAGATAACGCGGTTGATATTCTCCGGGCAGCTGGGATCTCGGTCAATGCCACGGTGCCAGAGGAGGTAAATCTGGCGCCCGCCACCATTCTCGGGCCGATCATTCGTGAGACAACAACAAACGTCCTGCGCCACGGTGCCGGCATGCGCGCGCAGCTGTCACTAAAGCGCGACGGAGGCCAATGGCGCTACGAGATCACTAACGACCGAGCAGCAGATAATGCGCACAGCGCTGATGGATCCGGGATACAAGGGATTATCCGCCGGGCGGCAGAAGCCGATGGCTCTGTTGAGGTGCACCGCGGAAAACATGAGTTCTCGATTGTGGTCCTGGTGCCAGCGACGAGCATTGAGGAAGAGCGGTAATGATCCGAGTATTGATTGCAGATGATGAGGCAATGATTCGTTCGGCGCTGGCGGCACTGTTGTCTTTAGAAGAAGACATCGAGGTCGTTGCCGAATGCGCCGATGGTGCGCAGGCCGTCATCATGGCAGAAAAACTGCAACCTGATATCTGCCTGCTCGATTTGGAGATGCCGGAACTGGACGGCGTCCAGGTAGCTGATCGGCTGCGTAGCATGCTGAGCGCCACACGCTGCGTTGTGGTGACCAGGCATGCCCGCCCCGGAGTGCTGCGCAGAGCTCTGGCATCTGGAGTCTCAGGGTTCTTGCCGAAGTCTCGCAGTGCCAACGAGGTAGCCGAGGTCATCCGCCGAGTCGCGGCAGGCGCACGCTACATTGACCCCGAGATCGCCGCCGATGCGCTAAGCGACCAGCGAAGCCCGCTGACCGAACGGGAACTGGATGTGCTGCGTGCTGGTCGACGTGGCGAATCCACAGTGCAGATCGCTCGGGCGCTCAACCTGGCTGCCGGAACGGTACGCAATTACATCTCCGCAATTCTCGCGAAGTTGAACGTCGGGACCCGCCAGCAAGCGGTGTTGCTCGCCGAAGAACGTGGATGGATCTGAGCAAAGCTGGTAAGCCTGCCCAGGGCCACCTGCCCCACTGCCAGGAAGCGGGCCAAGGCAAGCGTGCGCTTAGGCTCCGAACACCGTGCGGCGCAGGTAGTCGTTGCGGAACTTGCCCGCAGGATCAAGCCGGTCAGCCAGCGCAATGAAGTCATCAAACTTCGGATACAGGCTGCCGAGCTCGGAAGCCTGAGCGGCAAAGAGCTTGCCCCAGTGCGGTCGGGCAGCATACGGTGCCAAGGCTTTTTCGAGCTGCGGAAGGATCGTTTCGACAGCTTCCTGCTGCGGCTTCCAGGTAAAGTGCAGCGCGATGCCGTCACGGTCATAATTTCCACTGAGCCATAGCCTGTCGGCGGCAATGGCACGCACCTCGGAGATCAGCAGCAGGGGAGTGATCACCGGTGAGAGCTTGCGAATTGCTTGGATGGCTGCCACCGCGTGTTCGCGCGGAACCAGGTATTCGCTCTGCAGTTCAGCACCGGCACTGGGCATAAAGTCCATGCGGAAATGGGCTAGGCGATCCGACCAAGCCCCTGTCTGACCTAGCTGAGCGCTGCAGATCGCGCCGTCGGCTCCGGGCAGCGGATGCACTGCAGCCATTGCCGGCCGGCCGCCGAATTTGCCTTGATCAATTTCGTCAACCAGTGCGTCGCCCACGCGGCGCTTGAGCCAGGTCTGTCCAACCCGATCGCCGCTCCAGTCGGTGAACAGGCTGACGCTGTAGGCCGAGGCCTGGATGGCAGCAAAGTTCTTGAGCACCTTGTTCCATGACAAATCCTCAAAGACGGTCTGCTGGACTTCGAAGCTTGGCAGGATATCCAGGGTGAGGCGGGTCAATACGCCCAGCGCGCCCAAGGCGACAACCATGCCGTTGAAATCTTCCTCGCCGCGCTGCACGGTCCTCAGCGAACCATCGGCCAGTACCAGCTCTACTGCACTGACTGCGGTCGCTAGGTTGCCTTGGGTTTCTCCGGAACCGTGGGTGCCGGTAGATACCGCGCCAGCCACGGAGATATGCGGCAGTGAAGCAAGGTTGTGCAGGGCAAAACCGGCTTCCTGCAACACCTCGGCCAGCGCGCCGTAGGTGATGCCGGCACTGACCCGCACAGTCATTGCCTGCGGATCAATGGTGATCTCTGCTGGCATCTTGGCCAGAGAGATCATCAGCTCTCCGGTATCGGCGATGTCATTGAATGAATGACGCGAACCCAGAACCTTCACGGATTTTGCTGCATGCACCACGTCCCGCAGCTGTTCAAGGCTGGTGGGGTAGAGCAGTTCTTTGGCCCGGTAGGCAAGATTCCCTGCCCAGTTCAGTTCCTGTTCACGCAGTTGCACGGCCGATCCCTACTTAGTCAGCCACTGGCTGGAAACCAGTGCGCGATAGCGTTCGAGCACCTGCGGGGTTGGCTTTAATGCCGGCACCTGGATGGTGTCCTGGCTCCAGTTCGGAAATTTTCCGGCCAGCACGCCGGCGGCCTGGCGCGCAGCGCCATCTGCCACATATTCGCCCGGGGTCGGAACCATGATGGGAAGTCCTAAGATCTGCGAAGCGATCTGCTGCACGGCTCGGGACTGTGCGCCGCCACCGATCAAGATGACGCGCTGTGCGCGCACACCCTGGGCTTCCAAAGCGTGCAGGCCATCGGCCAGCGAGCAGATCACCGCCTCCACGGCACTGCGGGCCAAATTTTCCGGGGTGTAGTTGGCCCGGGTGATTCCATGCAAGGAACCTGTGGCCTCTGGCAGGTTGGGGGTGCGCTCGCCGTCAAAGTACGGAAGCAAGGTTAGCCCGTTAGAACCGGGGCTGGCGGCCAGAGCGAGGTCGTTGACTTCTTCCAGGCCAACCTGCAGCAGCTTGGCGGTGGCATCGAAGATGCGGGTGGCGTTCAGCGTGCATACCAACGGCAGGTAGTTTCCGGTGGCATCGGCGAAGCCTGCCACCAGCCCGGAGGCATCTGCCGCCGGAGCATCGGTCACGGCGAACACCGTACCGGAGGTGCCCAGCGAGATGACTACGTCTCCTAGTTTGGCACCTACGCCCAATCCGGCGGCGGCGTTATCGCCGGCGCCCGGGCCAATGCTGGCGCCGGACGCGGTGCGGCCGATGGATTCTAGTGGACCAACTACTTGAGGCAGGATGGGGGCGTGGCCCAGATGCTGCTCAAGGGCTTGGAGGTCATAGGCGTTTTCGGCGGCACGGTAGTAGCCGGTGCCCGAGGCATCGGAACGGTCGGTGCGCAGGGCGGCCAGGCCTTCTGCCCCGGAGCCCGGACCGTAGCCGGCCAGGCGCCAGGACAGCCAATCATGGGGCAGGCAGACGGCGGCGACTTTCGCCGCATTTTCTGGTTCGTGATCTTTGAGCCAGCGCAGCTTGGCCAGCGTGATGGAGGAAACCGGGAGGGTGCCGGTGCGTTGCGCCCAGTATCTGGCGCCCGCTTCCATATCACCGTGACCCGCGTCGTTGATGATGTTGATGGCCGCCTGCGCGCTGCGGGTGTCATTCCACAGCAGCGCCGGGCGGATCACGGTGGCAGACTCATCGAGTACCACCATGCCGTGCTGTTGCCCGCCCACCGAGACCGCATCCACGTCCTCCAGGCCACCGGCCTGGGCTATCGCTTCCTGCAGTGCGCTGAACCAGAACTCCGGGTCTATTTCGGTGCCCTCGGGGTGCGCAGCGCGTCCCGAACGAAGCAGAGCGCCCGTTGCGGCGTCGCGGATGACCACCTTGCATGATTGGGTGGACGAGTCGATGCCGGCAACGAGCGTCATAGTTCGGGCTGCTTTCTGCGGTGGGTGGGTGTGTAGCGGTTTAGCGGGCGCCCAGCAGGTGCTCGATAGCCAGCTGATTCAGGCGAATGAACGCGAAGTTGCGCTGTGCGGCCGCAGTGGCGTCGAAGTCAGCGAAGCTTGCCGCGTCGCTCATCAGCTGCGCTGCGGTTTCGCCAGCGTTCAAGGTGCTCTCGCCCAACTCGAAGACGCCGGAGAGCTTCATGGCTTCCTGGACCTCTGGGTCTGCGCGGAAGGCCTGGGCACGTTCCTTGAGCATCAGGTACATGGACATATTGGCCTTCGCCGAGTCCCACACGCCGTCGTAGCCGTCGGTGCGTGATGGCTTGTAGTCGAAATGGCGTGGGCCCTCGTACTTCGGACCGCCGGTGGGGAAGCCGTTTTCCAGCAGGTCAACGGTGAAGAATGCGCTGGTCAGGTCGCCGTGGCCGAAGACCAGGTCCTGGTCGTACTTGATGCCGCGCTGGCCGTTGAGGTCAATGTGGAACAGCTTGCCTGCCCATAGGGCCTGGGCGATGCCGTGGGTGAAGTTCAGGCCAGCCATCTGCTCGTGGCCGGTTTCCGGGTTCAGGCCAACGATGTCGCCGTGTTCCAGCTGCTCGATGAAGGCCAGGCCGTGGCCGACGGTTGGCAGGAAGATGTCGCCGCGGGGTTCGTTTGGCTTTGGCTCCAAGGCAAGGCGCATGTTGTAGCCCTTTTCCTTGATGTAGCCAGCGGTGGTGTCCACGCCTTCGCGCATACGGTCCAGTGCCGCAGCCAGGTCCTTGGAACCGTCGTACTCGGAGCCTTCGCGGCCGCCCCACATGACGAAGGTTTCGGCGCCCATTTCTGCGGCTAGATCAATGTTGTGCAGCACCTTGGCCAGTGCGAAACGGCGGATCGAGCGGTCGTTTGAGGTGAAGCCGCCGTCCTTGAAGACCGGGTGGCTGAACAGGTTGGTGGTCACCATCGGGACCTTCAGGCCAGTGTCCTTCAGCGCCTGGTTGAAGTCAGCCAGGATCTTTTCGCGTTCTGCCTCGGTGGCGTCAAAAGGAATTAGATCATTGTCGTGGAAGGTGACGCCGTAGGCGCCGAATTCGGCGAGCTTGTGGACGGCTTCGATTGGATCAAGGTTCTTGCGGGTGGCGACGCCGAAGGGGTCGGCACCGGTCCATCCCACGGTCCACAGGCCAAAAGTGAAGCGGTCGGCGGCGGTTGGCTGGAGAGTCATCAGATGCATCCTTGGATCGTGGGGGTGGCAAACACCATTTAGTTTATGTTCTGAACTATATGGGTGGTGATGCGCTAGAGTCAATAGCGAAACCCGCAAAACCATTCCAGGAATTTCCACGAGGAGAAGGCATGCGCCAAGCAGCGTCGACCGCCCGAGCCGCAAGCTCTTCGGCCCCGGGCAACGTCGGAGACGTGCGCAAAGCCAACCTGGCCAGGGTCCTATCGGTGATCGCAGCCGCGGGGGACGACCAGCGGCTATCACGTGCCGATATCGCCCAGCTCAGCCAGCTCACCAAAGCCTCGGTCTCCAGTCTGGTCACCGACCTGCTGGCTGCCGGACTGGTTATCGAAATCGGCGTGCACCGCGATGGGGAGCGCGGGCGGCCCTCGGTGGGGCTCATCTTGAACCCCGCGCGCGTCGTAATAGGCATGGAAATCAACGTCGACTACATCGCCGCCGGGTTGGTTGATCTTTCCGGCAAGCTGCTGGCCCATGAAATCCAGCCGCGCACCAATCACCGCTCGACAGCCAAAGAAGTGCTCGCCGCGCTGGGGGAACTGAGCCAAACGCTCCAAGACGCTGCCCAAGCACAAGGCCTGATGATTCTCGGAGGCGGATTAGCCGTCCCCGGCTTGGTCGACGAAGCTCGCTTCACCGTGCTGCAGGCGCCGAACCTTAGCTGGGTGGAGCAGGACCTCGATGTGGCAGTGCTGCTGCCCGAACCCAAAACCCGCTTCAGGCTCTTTAACGAAGCCAACGCCTCAGCGCTGGCCCAACAACAATTGATGGATGCCCAAGAGCGCGACTTCCTCTTCGTCTCCGGGGAAGTGGGCATTGGCGGCGGATTGATTATCGACGCTGAACTCTTCGTCGGGCCCCAGGGTCATGCCGGCGAACTCGGCCATGTGGTGATCGCCCCGGATGGCAAGAAATGCAGCTGCGGCGGGCGCGGATGCCTGGAAACCATCGCAGGGCAGGAGGCCATTTTGGCCGCCGCCAACCTCGGCGCGGTTGCCGATAGCGCCTCGCGCCAACAGCGGATCAGCCAGCTGTACCACGCACTGGAAACCGGCACCGAGCCGGCAGTGAGTGCGGTAGCCGAGGCTGGAAAATCCTTGGGGATCGCCGTGGCCTCGGCCCTGCGCCTGTACAACGTTTCCACCGTCGTCTTCGGCGGCCACTTCGCGGCCCTGGAGCAGTGGTTGCGCCCAGCGATGGAAGCCAGCCTGAAAGCGCACGCGCCGAGCATCGCCAGCCAGGCGCGCTTGCTGTGCTCGCCGCTGGGCCAAACCGGTGCCCTGGTCGGTGCTGCGCGCAGCGTGGTGGGAGACCTGCTGGAGGCTCCGCACCAGCTGGTGGACTAGGCGGCGCCGACCGGCTGCTGAAGTTCGGTCACCCAATCCGCTTGGTCTTCTGACATGGCCCGCACATAGACTTCGCGGCACGGACCAGTCGGAACCAAGCCTCGGGCCAGGACTTCTTCGTGCACGGCCTGCCAGCTTTCATGGATGGTGTCCATGGCCCCGAGGTGCACCCCGCAGATGGCTTCGGGCACCGCGGGAAGCTCGATGATCTCGACATCGGCCAGGCTTTGGGCGCTCGTGGCGTACCCGGCAATGACCTCCACTCCATCCTCGGTGCCGTTGTATTGCGCAATGGG
>DNHA01000172.1:11335-19149 GCA_003486025.1 Micrococcaceae bacterium
GGAAATCAGCTGCAGACGCCGCTGCACATCGGCCAAGCGCTGCGTGGCCAGCTGGTGCTCGGCCGCAACCTGCGCCTGGCGAATGTGCAGAAGTTCGGCTATTTTTCCTGCAGTTGCGCCCCGATCCAGGATCAAGGAAATTTCTCCGAGCCCGAATCCCAAGTCGCGCAGGGCGACAATCTGATGCAAGCGCTGCAGCTGGGAGGGGTCGTAGGAGCGATAGCCGCTGAACGGGTCCACATGGGCAGGGCGCAGCAGGCCGGCAGTATCCCAATGCCGCAGCATGCGGTGGGTTACCTGGCCAATCTGTGCAAACGCCCCGATGGATAACATGCTTTAGTTCTCCGCCCTGACACCGTGTCAGAGTCAAGTCTGCGCGAGAAAACCGCCGATATCCATGAATAACACCGACAACCGTCATCTGAGCTCGAGATTCGCTAATCGTTTCGGTAAACTTTGGTCGTAAGAGCCCCTAACTCTTACATTGCGCCCTTTGGGTCAAGTGAGAAGTACAGGGGCATATTTTTTGCCCGGCACCGTGCCGGGACGGCGTGAAGAACGCCGCAACCGCTGCTTTATGCAAGGGGGAGGATCCCATGCCAGCAATCGTGATCGTCGGAGCCCAGTGGGGCGATGAAGGTAAAGGCAAGGCTACCGATCTACTCGGTGGGCAGGTCGACTATGTAGTCAAGCCAAACGGCGGTAACAACGCCGGGCACACCGTGGTTGTCGGCGGTGAGAAGTACGAGCTAAAGCTCCTTCCGGCCGGCATTCTGTCGCCCAACGCCATTCCGATTATCGGTAACGGTTGCATGGTGAACCTTGAGGCCCTCTTCGAAGAAATCGACGGATTGGAAGCCCGCGGCGCCGACACCTCGAAGCTGCGCGTCTCGGCTAATGCCCATCTGGTGGCTCCGTACCACCAGACCATGGACAAGGTCACCGAACGTTTCTTGGGTAAGCGTGCCATTGGCACCACCGGACGCGGCATCGGCCCGGCCTACATGGACAAGGTGGGACGCCTGGGCATCCGCGTACAGGACGTCTTCGACGAGTCGATCCTGCGCCAGAAGGTCGAAGGCGCACTGCGCCAGAAGAACGAACTGCTGGTGAAGATCTACAACCGGCGCACCGTGATCGTCGAGGACATTGTGCAGTACTTCCTGTCCTACGCGGACCGGTTGCGCCCGTTGATGATCGATTCCACTTTCGAACTGAACAACGCGCTGGATGAGGGCAAGGTAGTTCTCATGGAGGGCGGCCAGGCAACCTTCCTGGACGTGGACCACGGCACCTACCCGTTTGTGACTTCCTCGAACCCTACCGCCGGCGGTGCCTCGGTCGGTTCGGGTATCGGCCCGACCCGGATCACCCGTTCGATCGGCATCATCAAGGCCTACACCACCCGTGTGGGTGCCGGGCCGTTCCCTACCGAACTGTTCGACGACATGGGGATCTACCTGCAGACCACCGGCGGAGAATTCGGTGTTAACACCGGACGTCCGCGTCGTTGCGGCTGGTATGACGCGGTGCTGGCCCGTCACGCCTCGCGCGTGAACGGCTTCACCGATTACTTCGTAACCAAGCTGGATGTGCTCACCAACATTGAGCAGATCCCAGTGTGCGTGGCCTACGACGTTGACGGTGTGCGCCACGACGAGATGCCGATGACGCAGACCGAATTCCACCACGCGAAGCCGATCTTCGAGTACTTCCCGGGCTGGACCGAGGACATCTCCACGGCGCGGACCATGGAAGATTTGCCGGAAAACGCACGTAACTACATTCTGGCTCTCGAGAAGATCAGCGGCACCCGGATCTCCGCCATTGGCGTAGGACCAGACCGCGATCAGACCATTGTGCGCCACGATCTGATCAACGGCTAACTCCGCAGTCCCAGAGAATTTCTGGAAGAAAATGCAGGCCCGGCGGAATTCCGCCGGGCCTGCATTGTTCTTATCAGTTACGGTCGAGGCCAGCTGCTACTTGATGCCGGCTTCGACGCCTTCAACTGCGGTGGTCCCTGCGACACGTTGATTCCAATGTTCAATGACCTGCGCGGGGGTAGGCCTGGTGAGCGATGAAATGACGATGAAGGTGACTGCGGAGGCAATGAGCCCAAAATAAATTGGTTCGTTGGCGTACACGCCGTCGAACTTTTGTTCGGCCTGGATCTCCAGGATGATCATGGTGCCCAATGTGACCAGCGTACCGGCGGCCATTGAGGCTGCAGCGCCAATGCCATTTCCGCGCTTCCACAGCAATCCACCAATGATGGCCACCAGCAGGCCGCCGACCAAAATGTCGTAGGCAATCGTGAGCGCGGCGACCACATCATCAACAAGGATTGCCAGTGAAACGGTGACGATTCCCAGTACCAATACCCAGATGCGGTTCGCCCGCACATCATGCTCTGGGTTCTCATCGGAATTGACACTGAGGGACTTGCCAAACCAGCTGGCAACAAATGGAGTGACATCGGTGCGAGCCACCGTGGCGGCAGCGATCAAAGCTCCGGAAGCGGTGGACATCATCGCGGCCACGGCCGCAGCCATCACCAAGCCACCGACGGCTACGGGAAGCAGCTGGGTGGCGACTTCCGCGTAGACGACGTCCTTATTCGTATCTGCCCCGATAATGTCTGGCAGTGCGACCTTGGCAGCCATGCCGATAACAGCTCCCGCAGCACCATAGATGATGCAGTAAATCCCGGCGGTAGTTCCGCCCCAGCGGGCGACCTTGGGGCTCTTCGCGGTGAATACGCGCTGCCAGATATCCTGACCGATCAGCAGGCCCAGAGTGTAAACGACAAAGTACGTGATGATGGATTGCAGTCCGATGCCGGTGAAGCTGAAGAACTCTGCATCCACGCGCTCACGGATGCCGTCCATGCCACCTGCGGCGTTTAATGCGAATGGCAGCATCAGGCAGAAGATGCCTACGGTTTTAATGACGAACTGCACCTGATCTGCCAGGGTAATGGACCACATGCCGCCGATGGTGGAATAGACCACCACAATGGCACCGCCAATAGCGATGGCTAGCCACTTCTCCCAGCCGAAGAGCACCACAAAAATCGTCGCATACGCGCTGGTTGAGGTAGCGCAGAGCATCAAGGTGTACGCGAGCATGACAAGGCCCGAAGTATTGGTGGCGGACTTGCTGCCGTAGCGCAGCGTGAGCATTTGCGAAACGGTGAAGACCTTGAGCCGCTGCAAGGTGGGGGCGAAAGCCAGAGACAATAAGATCACTCCGGCCCCGATGGCGACTACTAGCCACATGCCTGAGATGCCCCATTTATATCCCAGCCCTACGCCACCCACTGTGGAGGCGCCGCCCAATACGACTGCAGCCATGGTGCCGGTGTAGAGGAACGGGCCGAGCCGGCGTCCTGCGACGAGGTAGTCACTGCTGTTCTTGGTGCGGGACTTGCCCCACCACCCGAAGAGCAGCATGGCAGCCAGATACGCTGCGACGATTGCTCCGTTGATGTATTCCATGGTTTTGGCTCGTGTTCTATGAGGTCGAAAAGCCGAAGATTACCGGCAGGAAACTTTAGTTGTTCAATAGGCTATTAGCTGCACGGTGTGTCGTCAAACACGTGACGGTTATTACTGCCTTCGTGGAGGGGGTTGACTCCGCGCGGCTCGGGCTGCGCCACGGAGCGCTTCACGCCAGGGTGGACCGCAATTCTGCCTGTGATGCAACACACTGACTTGCTTGTGGGAAATTCATAGACAATATGCCTGACAATATGCAGTGTTTCTGAGCAAGATGTCATATTTGCGTAGTAAATGCGTAACTTCGTGCATTGCCCACCGGCCTCTAGTACTGTTTCACGACGACGCAACGTTGCATCTGGTGCCTTGTGGCACCTTTTTTCGTATCTGCGAACCAAGACTTTTATTCGATAGAAAGACGCCAAAAAAGATGAGTGAAAATGGTCAGGGCATGACAACGAAGTCAGCCGGACATGTCATTGTTGACACCCTTGTAGCCCATGGCGTGGAGCGCGCCTACGTCGTCCCCGGCGAAAGCTACCTGGACGTCCTTGATGGACTCCATAATTCGACTATTGACACAGTGGTTTGCCGCCACGAAGGCGGAGCCACCTATATGGCCGAGGCTGAAGGAAAAATGCACCAGCGCCCGGGCATCGCGATGGTCACCCGTGGTCCGGGTGCCGCCAACGCCCACGTAGGATTGCACACCGCATGGCAGGACTCCACTCCTTTGGTGCTGTTCGTAGGTCTGATTCCTTTTGAACACCGCGGCAAGGAAGCCTTCCAGGAATTTGATCCGAAGGCCTGGTTCGGTACCGGCGCTAAACGTGTGATGGTTTTGGATCACCCGGATCGGGCCTCCGAAGTCGTCGCCGAAGCGATGTTCGCTGCCATGTCCGGCCGCCCTGGTCCGGTCGTTGTGGGTCTGCCCGAAGACATCATCACCCGCGAGGTCTCCGCTGCGATTCATCCGGAAATCCCGGTTGCCACCGGCGGCATGACCGTCACCGACTGGAAAGCACTGCACGGCGCACTGCAGGAAGCGGATAAGCCACTGTTTATCTTCGGCGGCAATGACTGGACGCACGAAGGCGCAGCTGACTTTACCCGCTGGCTCGAAGAGCATGATCTGCCAGCGGCAGCAGAATGGCGTTGCGAAGGCACCGTACCGTTCAACTCCCCATCCTATGTTGGGCCCATTGGGTACGGACGGCCCAAGCCAACCTACGACCTGCTGGAAGAAACAGACCTGTTGATCTTCGTCGGTACCGTACCGGGAGACGTGATCACCGATGGTTTTAACATCCGCCAGAATTGGGACAAGAAGAACTTCCTGGTGACCATCGACCCATCATTGCGGGGCCGTTCCGGTCCGGTCTCCCATCAGATCGTGGCCAAACCTGACGTTTTCGTTCGTGATCTGTTGCTGATGGATCTGCCGGTGAAAGATTCGTGGCGTGAATGGACCGGACGCATGCGCGGCGAACAGGAAAAGTTTGCCCAGTTGCCTCCAGCAACCCCTTCAGCAGGCCCGGCGAAGATGGATACCTTGATGGCGAATCTGGTCAACGCGCTTCCCGAAGATGCCATGGTCACGTTCGGCGCGGGTGAACACACCAACTGGGCGCACCGCTATTTCCCAACCAATAGCTACGCCTCGATGCTTTCGGCACGAAACGGCTCGATGGGCTACTCGATCCCTTCGGCGGTGGCCGCGTCACTGTCCTACCCGCAGCGCCGAGTGGTCAGTATTGCCGGTGATGGCGAGTTCATGATGAACGGACAAGAGCTGGCTACCGCAGCCCAGTATGGTGCCACCCCTCTGGTGGTGGTCATGGATAACCAGCAGTATGGCACCATCCGTACCCATCAGGAACGCCAGTACCCGGACCGGGTCTCCGGTACCCAGCTGAAAAATCCGGACTTCGCTTTGATGGCACAGTCCTTCGGCGGCTACGGCGTGCGCGTGGAGAAGGACGCGGATGTTCCTGCCGCCGTTGCGGCGGCGCTTGCCGCAATCGACAATGACAAGACCTTTGCCTTGATCCACTTGATCGTTGAGCAAGGAGTGAAAGCCTACTGAGTCTTTCCATCGTGTACTGCCGTCGGCGAGTGGCGACGCACCGTTCGCCGGCGGCAGCAGGTCGAGCAAGGATAAATCACATCTTAATCGTCTTGGCATGCTCGGTCTGAAGGTTTAAGCTGAATTCTTACCCAAGATGTGAGCATTCCCAAACCTACGCACCAAGGCGGAGAATCTGATGGAACAAATGAGCGAAGAGCTCATTGAGCAGTGGGCTGATGCCACTGCCGAAATCTACAACGAGTCCCTTTCCGGTATTAGCCTGACCCGTATGCCGGCTGCCGTTGCGCAATACATTGATCTCTTTGCGCAAAGTGAAAACCTGACCTTCACTCGTGAAGCGACTCCACTGGACTACTTTGAACGCCACCCTTTCCTGGCAATCAGCGCAATCCTGAACAACGCCGAGGCGCTAGAAGCCCTCGACGAAGATCAGCAAGAAGCACTCGATGAGATGGTTGGCTTCACCGAAGCTTGGTACAACTTCGACCAAGAGCAGGAACCCGAGTTGGGTACCTCTGAGGCCGATGACGAAGAAGACTGGTAAACCCAGGGCAACAACTGCACAAGCCAGCCGATGCGCGCTCCCGCGCATCGGCTGGCTTTGCTGGTTTGCGGAGCCGGGAATCAAGCAAAATTAGCGGTAGTATTCCATTATTTCCACGGGAGTGGGACGATTCGAATATGAGCCAGTTCAGTGTTTTTGAAAGCACCGTGGTGATTCACTTGCCGGTGCACCGTGTCTGGGAGTTATTGACCGATTGGACCGCGGCTCCCTTGTGGATGCCGGGTATCGCCACCATGCATTCGGATGACGTGCAGTTGCGCGTGGGCACGAATCTGATTTATCGGGTGAGTGGACACGAACGACGCTATGAAATCCATGATCTGATCGAGAATCGTTTGCTCATTGCACATACCTCTGAGAACCCGGATGGATTGTCATATCGTTTTGATCTGAAAGACGACGCCGGATACACCGAAGTAGTACTTCAAGTTGCGGTGATCAACCCCGACTTAGGCGTTCAAGAGTGCGAAGAGCTAGCCAGGTCGGTGCGTGAAGCCGAAGGGGACATGCTTGACCAGCTCAGGTTTTATGCCGAGCAGGCGCCCTAGGGGTTCGTCTTACTTCGTCGAAGATCTGCTTCGATGGTCGTAGGCCTTTGATGCCTTGAAGTCAGTTCCGGCAAATAGCTGATCCACGGTGACCAGAGTGTATCCGGCATCGTGGAGTTTGCCCACTAGTTGGGGCACCGCTTTGACCGAGCTTTCGTGGATGTCATGCATCAAAATGATGGAGCCGGGTTTGGCCTCTTCGAGGGCAATCTTGACGGTCTTCTGCGGGTCGTGATGTTTCCAGTCCAGCGTGTCAACGTCCCACAGCACCAGGGGGTAGGGAATGAGCCGGTCATAGACGGCGCCATGGGATCCATAGGGAGGCCGAAGAATCTGCGGTCTCACGCCGGCGGCTTCTTCAACTGCTTCGTCGGTCCATTGCACTTCGTGTTGGATGCCCTCGGCGGTTAACTTCGTGATGTCTTTATGGTCAAAGGTGTGACTGCCAATCTGGTGCCCCTCGGCAACCATGCGCTGTAGCGTCTTGGGATACTTCTTTACGTTCTTGCCCAGTACGAAGAATGTGGCCGGCGCGTGCTGCGCGGACAATTCATCGAGTAGGCGATCTGTGTATTCTCCGGGACCATCATCGAAGGTCAAAGCAACGCATTTAGTTGTTGCGCAGTCCACCGCTGGTGGCTCCGCAACGGTGTCAGGCTGCGGTTCGGCTGGCTGCGAGGCGCAACCGCCGAGCAAGAGAATGCCAAGAAGCAGTGCACTTAGCCGAGAGGTGGCGCGGGAAGGCATTCTCATCCCTTCAGCTTCTCGCCCATTCGGCGGCAGCGCAAAACTGCCACGCCCTCGCTCAGCGATTTCGTAGCCAGCGCATAGGCAGCGCGGTGAGCGTCGAGGCGCTGGCTATCAGCTTGCTGGAGTTTCCAATGGCGAGTGCAACGGATGCTCAATTTCATCACGAGCAAAACGTCCAGCCCACCACGCGAGCAGCCCGAATATTGGCGAGGCGATTCCGGCGATCACAAATATGCTCTGCAGGCTCAGCACTTGGCTTAGCGGCCCGGCGGCAGCCATGGACAGGGGCATCAGCGCCAAGGAAACAAAGAAATCCAGGCTGGAAATACGCCCTAGTAAATGTTTCGGCACCCGGCGTTGCA
>DNHA01000172.1:19209-23896 GCA_003486025.1 Micrococcaceae bacterium
CATCCACGCGGCATCCACGTATCCCACCATTGCCAGCGGCAACGTGCCTAAACACCAGCACGCGGTCATCAGGGTCAGATATCGACGTGGGAACTTCGCCGAGGCGATCAGCAGCGAACCGATCGCCGAACCGGCTCCGAAGAAGGCCAGCGTGTAGCCAAAGAGTTTTGCATCCCCGCCCAAATGATCGCTGACGATAAATGGCAGCAGCACCTCAAAAGGCCCGATAAAGGTGAACACCGAAATCACCGAAAAGATCAACGTCCATCGCAGCCAGCTGGTACGCATCGTATAGCCTACGCCTTCGCGCAGCTGACGCAGTACGCTGGGCGCTGCAACCGCAGAACCAGCAGGGTCCGGTGCATCGTATTCATTGCGGTGCGCTATGCGGCGCAGCACCAAGATGGCGACCAAATGGCACAGCGCGATTGCGGCAATTGCGTGCGCCGGGGAAATCGCGGCGACGAGAAAACCCGCAACCATTGGCCCCAAAGCTGTATGCACTACCGGCCGGACCGTACCCTCGAGTCCGTTGGCGGCCAGAAGATCCTTCGGGGGCAAGATGCGAGGCAGCAGCGCGGAATATGCCGGGAAGAAGAATGCTGATCCGGCACCGGCGAGGAAGCTGGTGAGCATGAGATGCCACAGGGTGATGGCATCCGTGAGTGCCAGTAGGGCTGCCGCACTCATGATGAGCACCAACAGTAGCTGCACCAAGATAACTATTTTCCGGCAGGAATATCTGTCGGCCATGATGCCGCCGAGCAGCACCAAGGCAAGTAGCCCCACAGCGTTTGAGGTGGCCACCATGGACAGTTCCAAAGGTCCGCCCCCTAAGCGGCGTACCTGATAGACCATTGCCACCGCCCACATGCCGGCGGCAAAGGTGGAAATAATTAATGCGCTCGCTAGCAGCGCATAATCCCTGTGGGTGAATGGCTTAACGAGGCGCAGCATTGAGTCCTGCAACCTACCCATGAGAAGCTCCTGCAACTTGCGCGTAGGATCAATCATCCATCTACTGATTGAATTTTGTCAATCAGTAATTCGGGATTAAGCAAAAACCCGCGTTTCACCTTTAAAGGTCAAACGCGGGTTTTGCATGAGCAGGGTCGCCTACTCCGAGTCGTGGTCAATCTCCAGGATTGTCACCAACTGATCAAGAGCCTCCTCGGCCCCTTCGCCCTCGGCACGCAACACCACCTTGGTGCCGTATTCGGCGCCCAATCCCATGAGTGAGAGAATGCTTGAGGCATCCAGCGCGTCCTCGGCAGGTTCTGTTTCCAACGCGATGGTGACCTCGACCGGAAGCTCGCCGGCGGCTTCGGCGAAGATTGCAGCCGGACGGGCATGAAGGCCAACTCGACTTCCAATGATTGCTGTACGTTCTGCCATGACGGCTCCTTTTAACATAGGTGGTAATTCAAAATCCTAAGGCCTGTGGCCTTGGAGCTGTTAGAGTCCGAAGCGATCCAATTCGGGCAGCTGGGCGCGCACCAGGCTTCTGGCTTCCTCTGCTGACGCGGCCCGCAAGGCAAGCTGTGCCAATTTCTGAGCGGTAGCCAAGTCCACGGTGCGCAGCACCGCGGCGACCGGGGACAGCGCGCGCTTATTCATGGACAAGGTATTGACGCCCAGTCCCACTAGCACCACCGCGAGCGCAGGATCTGCCGCGGCTTCGCCGCACACGCCCACCGGTTTAGCACCGGCGCCCTGCGCTCCGGCACTGGTGGCCGCGATCATGTGCAGCACGGCTGGCTGCCAGGGGTCGTTCAGTTCAGCCAATGACCCCAGCTGCCTATCGGCGGCCATCGTGTATTGCGTGAGATCGTTGGTTCCGATAGACACAAAATCGCAGCGTTCCAGGATCCGTTCGGCCAGCAGTGCGGCCGAGGGTACCTCGATCATCACTCCAGCAGTTGCGAGGTTTGCCTTGCTGACCAAGGCGGCAAAATCTTGGGCCTCGGCAGGCGTAGAGATCATTGGAGCCATGGTCCAGACCTCGGCCTGGTGGTCAGCGGCGGCCTCGGAAATAGCCGTGAGCTGACGGTCGAGGACTCCGGGGCTAGTGCTGTCCGTGCGGTAGCCGCGAACACCGAGCGCCGGGTTCGGCTCCGTCGAATCGCTGAGGAACGGCAGCGGTTTATCAGCCCCGGCATCCAGCGTGCGGACCACAACTTTTTTCTGCGCAAAGGCCTCAAAAACTGCACCATAGGCGGCTACCTGTTCCTCATGGGATGGTTCCTTCTCGCGGCCCAGGAAACAGAACTCGGTCCGCAAGAGGCCTACACCTTCGGCACCGGCCCTGGCCGCGGCCTGCGCGTCGGCGCCGCTGCCCACGTTAGCTAGCAGGGGAACGCGGTGGCCATCAGCCAGTACTCCACGGCCATCAAATTCCGGAAGCTGCTCACGATTTGCGTAGGTGCGTGCGGTCGCTGACTCAACCTCGGTAGGGTTGCGCACCACAAGACCGTCGATTCCGTCCACATAGACTACGTCGCCATCAACCAGCGCGGTGGTATCGCTCGCCGCGACGATGGCAGGCAATCCCAAGGAGCGGGCAATAATTGCGGTGTGGGACTGCGGCCCGCCATCACTTGTTACCAAGGCCAGCACCTTCGCCGGATCCAGGGTAGCGGTATCTGCCGGAGCCAGGTCAACGGCCACGAGGACAAAGGGGGTCTCCGAGTCGGGGATGCCCGGGGCAGGAACCCCGCGCAGTTCGGCCACGATGCGGGCGCGGACATCCAGTACATCGCCGGCGCGTTCGGCCATGTAGCCGCCGAGCGCCGCAAGCTGGGTGGCAACCGCATCAGCGGCCTCCCACAGTGCCGACTCCGCACAGGTGCCAGAAGACACCAGCTTCGCCGCCGACTTCAGCAAGCTTCTGTCGCTAGCCATCAGTGCGGTGGCCTTGAGCACCGCTTGCGCGTCTCCGGTTGCCTGCGCGGCGCGTGCCTTGAGCTGCGCGGCAACCGCTTGCGTGGCCGCGGTCAAACGTGCGGTTTCACTGTCGATAGTGGCCCCGGCAGGAAGCGGCGCACCGTCGGCGGGGGCTTGGATTGCATCGGGCATACGGCGTACGGTGCCGATGATCCGGCCTGCACTGACGCCTACTCCGGAAAATTTTTCTACCTTGTGCGTGCTCATGCTGCAACCTTGGCGCTTTCAACGTTTGGCACTGCAGCCTTGCGGACAAATTTCTTCAGAATAATCACCAGTGCAGCGGAGATGAGCGTGCCAATGACGGTGGCTAGCAGGAACAGCGGCCAGGTGTTATTCATTGCAAAGAAGACAAAAGCTCCGCCGTGCGGTGCCTGGCTGACCACATGAAAGGTCATGATCAACGAACCGGTCACTCCGGCGCCCACCATCGAGGCAGGGATGACCCGCAATGGGTCCGCGGCGGCGAAGGGGATAGCACCTTCGGAGATGAACGCGGCACCGAGCAGCCAGGCGGCCTTGCCGTTTTCACGTTCGGCTCCGGTGAATAGTTTCGGGGAAACCGTCGTGGCCAAGGCCATGGCCAATGGCGGCACCATGCCCGCGGCCATCACAGCTGCCATGATCATCAGTGGTGCGGGATTTTCCGTCAGCGAACCAGCGCCCAAGCCTGCCACCGCGAAGGCGTAGGCGACCTTATTAACCGGACCGCCCAAGTCCACGGCCATCATGAGGCCAAGGATCAAACCAAGAATCGCAGCTGCGGTACCCGACATGCCCGAGAGCCATGAATTGAGTGCTTCGGTGAGCTTTGCAATCGGTCCGCCCAAGAAGAGGATCATCAGGCCCGAGGCGATGATGGACGCGAGCAGCGGAACGATCACCACTGGCATCAGACCGCGCAACCAGCGTGGAACCTTCCAAGAGCTGACCCAGCGAGCGGCCAGGCCGGCAATCAAACCACCGACGATACCGCCCAGGAACCCGGCACCCATGAAGCCCGCCACCGCACCTGCGGTGAAGCCCGGAGCAATGCCGGGGCGGTCCGCGTAGGCATAAGCGATATAACCGGCCAGAGCAGGAACCAGGAAGCCCATGGACAGGCCACCGATCTTAAAAGCGACCGCTCCGAGGTAGGCCATGAGCCCTGCATCCGGCAGGTTGAACAGCGTGTTATCAGCCAAATACTGGTCTGCCACGTCCGTGATCGCGTAACCGCCGAGCAGGAAGCCCAAGGCGATCAGCAAGCCGCCGCCGGCCACAAACGGAATCATGTAGGAAACGCCGGTCAGCAGCGCACGCTTGAGCTGTGCACCGAAACCTTGCTTGTCACCGGCCTGTTCCGATTCGGCCGAGGCCGTAGCGGAAGGCACCCGGCGCGCTTGCGGATCGCTAGCTGCCGCGATGGCATCCTTGAGCAGCTTCTCCGGCTCGTCAATGCCGCGTTTAACCGGGACCTGGATCAATGGCTTGCCGGCAAAGCGTGCCCGGTCACGCACATCAACGTCGACGGCGAAGATGACCGCGTCGGCAGCTTCAATAATTGCAGGATCCAAGGCGGTGGAACCGGAAGAACCCTGGGTTTCCACCGCAAACTCGATACCGAGCTCTTCAGCCGTTTGCGCCAGCGAGTCGGCTGCCATATAGGTGTGGGCAATGCCGGTGGGGCAGGCGGTCACCGCCACGATCTTTGGGACGCTGGCGCGCGATGGGCCGGTAGCCGGTGCCGGCGCTGCTGCCGGGG
>DNHA01000172.1:23938-26446 GCA_003486025.1 Micrococcaceae bacterium
ACAAGGATTCTCGGAGATCACTGCGGAGACCAACTCGACGATTTCACTGGCGCTGGTGGCCTCGCGAAGTGCCGCGGTGAAGGACTTCTTCACCAGCGCGCGAGCCAATTTGGAAAGCAGCTTCAAATGCTCTTTATCGGCACCCTCTGGGGCAGCGATAAAGAAGATCAGATCCGCTGGACCATCTTTGGCGCCGAAATCTACCGGGGCAGCCAGTCGTGCCATGGCCAAGGTGGGGGTGGTGACGGCAGCTGAGCGGCAGTGTGGAATCGCGATGCCGCCGGGCACTCCCGTGGCGGTTTTTGCTTCGCGGGCCAATGCGTGTTCAGCCAGCGCCGATGCATCGGTAGCGCGGGAGGCTTTGGCCACCAGGTCCGCCAGATGATTGATCACCTCGGTGGTCGAGGTGCCCAAGTATGCGTCGAGGGTGACGAGCTGGGTGGTGATCAGGTCGCTCATTGCTATGATCCTTGCCTTGGGTTGAGTGAGACGACGGTGACGGCGTCCGCGGTGAGGTCAGATGGTGAGGGGATAGTCGAACCGGGCAGCGAGGTTGCCGCTGCTCCGTAGGCGATGGCTGAGCTAAGGCATTGCTCCGGTGAACCCTGGGAAATCTCCGCCAGCAGGAATCCTGCCAGCGACGAATCTCCGGCCCCTACGGTGCTCCGAGCGGCGATTGGTTCATGCCAGCCGTGCCATGACCCTTGGCTTGTGGCCAGCACCGCACCGTGGGCCCCGAGCGTTGCCAGTACGGCACCGGTCCCGCGCTCAAGCAAAGCTTGGCAGGTCTCTGCGGTCAGCTGCGCGGACGTTTCGAGCTGTTTTTCACTGAACGTGGTTCCGACAAGATCTGCCAGCTCCTCAGCGTTTGGCTTGATGAGGTCTGGGATGTGCTTAATGGTGTGGGCGTACAGCTGACGCAATGGTTCTCCCGAAGTGTCCACCGCGATCTTCGGACATTTGCTGCCCAGCGAATCGCGAAGCGTGGCGGTGAGCTGCGCGTAGAAGTCTGCAGGTACTCCTGGGGGCAGCGATCCGGCCATCACCAGCCAACTGGCCTCGGTACTTGCTTCCAGTACTAGCGCACTGAGTGCGGACACCGCCTCGGAGCTCAGCGCTGGGCCTAACTCGTTGATTTTGGTCGTGGTGCCATCCGGGTCGGTCAAGGTGATGTTGGTGCGCAGCGGTTCATCGATGGACAGTGCAGTGAAGTTCAGTCCGTCACCACGTAGCGCGGAGATGAGCGGATCGTTAGCGCCGCCGGGGAGCAGCGCGTGGGTCTTCGCTCCAGCCACGTAAAGCGCCCGGCTCACGTTTACACCTTTGCCGGCAGCCTGGGTATGGCTGGTTGCGGCGCGTTGGACAGCTCCGTGAGCTAGCGGCTCTTGCAATTCAATGGTCTTATCCAGAGCGGGGTTGCAGGTCAGCGTGATGATCATGCGACCAGGACCTCCACTTCGGCCAGTTCCAAGGCCGCAGCCAGATCGCCTTGCGGTGCACTGTCGGTCACGAGGGTGTCTATAACGTCCAGGCGGGCAAAGCGAACCAAGGTTTCTTGGTCGAATTTTGAGCTGTCGGCGAGGAGCACAACACGGCGTGCGCTTGCAATCAACGCGGTTTTAACGGCGGCTTCCAAGGGGTCAGGCGTGCTCAAGGCAAACTCGGCATGCAGGGCATTGGTTCCGATAAAGGCGATGTCGGCGCGATAGTTGGAGTATTCCTGCGCCGTGCGTGCACCACTGGTGGCACCGGTAATTCCGCGAACTCGTCCGCCAATCAGTTCCAAGGCAATCTCTGGGCTTTGCACCAGTGCCGTGGCGATGGGCAATGCGTGGGTGATCACCACAAGTCCAGATCCTGCGTTGGTTTTGACCATGCGTTCGGCGAGGAATTCTGTGGTGGTTCCGGCATCCAAGATGACCGAAGCGTCGCAGACCGGCAGCAGGCTGAGGGCACGTTGCGCGATACGTGCTTTGGCTTCGGCATGGATGGCGGTGCGTGCCATATAGCTTTCTTCGCGGGTGCTTGCCCCGCTGATGGAGACCGCGCCACCATGTACGCGGCGCAAGAGATTTTCAGACTCCAGCTGGGCTAGATCGCGGCGAACGGTCTCCGCGGTAATCTCAAAGCGTTCAGCCAGTTGCGCGACGGTGACTTTCCCCTCGGCGGCAAGCTGATCGGTGATTAGCCGGTGTCTTTCCTCGGCAAACATCTACGCCTCCATAAGTCATGACATGCAACACATGAATCTGTGTTTCCATGACTTTATGTCCGATTGCGTGGGATCGTCAAGCGAATTTGTGAAGAACTTTTGGGTTTATCTGTTTTTGAGTGGGTTTTTCTGCGTACTACGACGTTGAATGCCCTGACGGCTAGCGCCGAGTGTAGGCGGTTTTGCCGCCAAAATTTGTTCCCTCGAATAGTTCATTGACAGTCACCAAGGTGTAGTTTTCATGCTTGAGCCGCTTGACCAGTTCCGGCACTGCTTTGACCGAGCTTTCGTGGATG
>DNHA01000172.1:26484-26846 GCA_003486025.1 Micrococcaceae bacterium
GTCTGCGCCATCGCGAGATCTACGGTTTTCTTGGGATCATGATGCTGCCAATCCAAGGTGTCGACATCCCAGAGCACGATCGGTGTGTTCAATAGTTGGTCAACGGCGGAATCATGAGCCCCATAGGGCGGGCGTAGAGTATCGGGCGTCAATCCGGTCGCCCTGCGGATGGCCGATTCGGTCGCGGAGAGTTCATGCATGATTTCTTCTGCGGACAATCCGGTCAAGCTTCGGTGATCAAAAGTATGGTTGCCCAGCTGGTGGCCCTCGTACGCCATGCGATTTACGGCGCCGGGAAAATTGGCGACGTTCTGTCCGAGCATGTAAAAGGTTGCGGAGACGTTTTCCTTGGCCAGCATATC
>DNHA01000013.1:0-4952 GCA_003486025.1 Micrococcaceae bacterium
AAGCGAGCTGAGAATTTTTGCGGTACGGCTCATGATTCTGCCCCCGCCGGATCGATGAGCCGCTCGATGGCCTCGGTCAACGCCATCACCACGATATAAACCAGTGCAGAGAACAACGCGATGCCGGTGACCATGGGGATGTCGCGGGCAAGCACCGCGGAAAGCAAGGAACGGCCCAACCCCGGACGGGCAAAGATTGCTTCGACGACCACCGCACCGGAAAGCAGCGAAGAAAAAGCCCAACCAGTCAGCCCAAGCGCCGGCAATGCCGCATGGCGCAAACCGTGCCGGCGGAACACCGTCAGCCGGCTCTCGCCGCGGGCGCGGGCCGCCAGCGCAAACTGGCTTCCCATCGCGGTATTCAGCGAATCGCGCATCAGCTGGGTGAGGAATCCGGCGAGCGGAAGTGCCAAGGTGAGTACCGGCAAGACCAGTCCGGCGGCAGTTCCATTGGCGACGGCCGGAAGCCAGCCGAGCATCGAGGAGAACAGCATGATCAGTACCGCGCCCAGCCAAAAGTGCGGGACCGCCGCTGCCACAATCTCTACCGCGTTACCCAGCAGCTGGCCGAATTTATTGGCGCGCATCGCAAGCAGCGCAAAGAGCAAGGCCAGGAGCCAAGCCGCCACAAGCGCCAGCAACGCCAGATTGATGGTCGGTGNNCAGCAGCTGGCCGAATCTGTTGGCGCGCCTCGCAAGCAGCGCGAAGAGCAAGGCCAGCAGCCAAGCCACCACCAGCGCCATTAAGGCCAGATTGATGGTCGGAGGGAGGACCTCGCCCATGATTTGCAGGACCGGGTCTTTGAAGGAGTAAGAGGTTCCGAAGTCCAGGCGGATGAGTTTGCCGAGGAACAAAAAATACTGGCTGATGACCGGCAGATCAAGACCGTATTCGGAGCGGGCGTTGGCAAGCGCCTCGGCGGATGCCTGTGAACCTGGACCGCCCATGATCGCTTCGGCTGGGTCGCCGGGGATGAGGCGTACGCCGATGAAGATGGCCGTGGCAACCAGCCACAGCACCACCAGCGCGCCGCCAACCTTGCGACCCAACCAAGCGAGCAGTTTCATTATGGGGTGTTTACCGCTTATTTATCGAGGAATACGTTGTAGTAGATCGGGGAGGAGACCGCGGTGGTCTCGCCCATGCCGTGGACGTTCTTCGAATACAGGAAATGGTTCTGCTGATCGTAGAGCGGCATCACGTAGTAGCCGTCCAGCACGATCTGCTGGGCCTGCTTGTAGAGCTCGGCACGCTCGGCTTCGTCGTTGGTCTGCTCCGCGTCAACCAGCAGCTGATCGAGCTTGGGATCCTTGACCTGCGAATTATTGGCGAAGTAGCCGCTGGGTGCGGGCACCGTTGAATCGGAGTGGAACAAGATGCGCAGCACGCTCGGGCCGACCTTGGTGTACGGAGCGGAAACGAGATCGTATTCGTGCTTGGCCAGTGCGCCGTACCAGCTGGACAGATCCAGCAACTCGATCTTGACCTCAAAGCCAACCGGCTTAGCGGCCGCCTGCATCTGTTCGAACAATGACTGCTCGGCCGGAACCGACTGGTTGGTGGAAACCGGGAACTTCAGAGTCAGCCGTTTGCCGTCCTTGACCCGGTACCCTTCGGAATCGCGCTGAGTCCAGCCGGCAGCGTCGAGCAGCTCGTTGGCTTTCGTGGCGTCGGTGGTGAATTTTGATTCATCCGAGATGCCCAGTGGTTCAACGCTGGAGAGCAATGAGTAGCTGCGCTTCACGGTGTTGAAGTACAGTGCGTTGATTCCGGAGTTCACGTCGACAGCGTGCATGAATGCTTCGCGCACGCGCACATCATCAAATGGTGCCTTGGAGCTGTTCAGCTCAAGACGATTCGAGGCGCCCGGGCGAGGCGCGTCCAGGTGTCCCAGCGAATTGTCGGCGGCGGTGGAGATGGTATCGGGCTGCGGGTTGTCAATGACGTCGACCTCGCCGGACTGCAGCGCCGCATAGCGGCTGGCGGCCTCAGGGATGAAGCGCCAGGTGATGCCGTCCAGGTAGGAGGCGGTGCTGGTTCGTTCAGTATCTGCGGCCGGGGAGACATAGTCTTCGTAGCGCACCAGATTGACCGCCTGCTGGCGGTCCCAGGATTCAACCTTGAACGGTCCGGTGCCTGCAGGGGCGGCGCAGTTTGCTGCCTGGTCACGTTTCAGCCCCTGCGGGGATTGAATTGCGGTCCAGGGCATGGATAGCGATTCGAGCAATGCGTTGTCCGGCGCGGAAAGCTTGAGTTCTGCGGTGAGGCCGTCGACGATGTTGATCTGGTCAACCTTGCCCACGGCTAGATACCCGGTGGACGACGCAGTATTTGGATCCTGCAGGTGCTCGATGTTGGCTTTGATCGCCTCGGAGGTGAGCTTGGTTCCGTCGTGGAAGGTGATCCCGTCACGCAGTGTAATGGTGCGGGTCAGGCCATCGGAGGAGACCTCGGTTTTTTCTGCCAGCCAGGGGATGATCTTGCCCTCTGCGTCCTTGGTGAACAGCGATTCCATGAACTGGGATGCGACCAGCGCCTGCGGGTAGTTGCCACCCACGTGTGGATCCAGGCAGCTTGGCTCGGCATCGCCCGAGGCATAAACCAAGGTCCCGCCGGCGACTGGTTCCGCGTCCTTGGTCGCGGCTGGATCGTTGGTGGTGGAGCAGCCAGCAATGAGGGCCGCAGCCAACGGAAGGGCTAGCGCCCCGGTGAGCAGGCGGGTGGCGCGCTGATTTTGTCGCATGAACGCAGATATACCTTTGAGCGAGTGAGTGATGTTGTAGACAACCTTAGTCAACCAAGACCCAAAGTCCCGATTCCTTGCCTTGGAGCGCGAAATTTATGAGACATCACGGGACTTGGCTGACTGGCTGCCAGTTGCCTACTTTTCGCTGGCGACGGTGAAGCGGCGGTTCTGGTGAACCGGGGTTTCGATCTCGTCAACGATAGCTACGGCGAAGTCCTGGGTGGATACGAAGTCGCCCGCAGGTGAATTTGCACCGAGGGTGTAGTTGCCGGTGCGGGTGGCTGGCTCAATGACCGGCGCCGGGGCGGCCATGGTCCAAGTAATCCCGGAGACCGAGGTCAGCATGTCATAAACCTTGCCGCTGGTCTTCGCTTCAGCCATGTAAGCGTCAGGGAATCCTGGGGTGTCGTAGAGACGTACTCCGTCAACCTCGGTGGCTCCTGCGCCGCCGATCACTAGCAGACGCGCAGGGATGAGGGTTTCGGTGATTTCCTCGAAGGCGTCAACGTATTCCTGGTGATCGCCACCGGTGCGCGACGGCGGTACGGAGATCACTACGACATCGTGGTTCTTGCCCAGATCGCGGTAGGCAGCGGTGTCGTTCAGCTGCGCGGTGACCGAGGCGGTGCCCTCGATGGTTTTGCCGGAACTGCTCACGGCGGTCACTTCATGGCCACGGTTTAGTGCCTCGGCGGTGATCTGGCTGCCTACCATTCCGGTGGCTCCGTAAACTGCAATCTTCATGATGGTCCTCTCGCTAGATGTGCCGTACGTGTTTATAGTATCCTTTGGATACTGACTACTTCAACGAAACTAGGTTACCTGATGGATAGCGTCCCGGCATTTAACGTACTCATCCAGGACTGCCCCTCACGTGAAATTATGCAACGTTTGGGAGATAAATGGACCCCCTTAGTGATGCTTACCCTAGCTAACGGGCCGCTTCGTTTCTCCGCGTTACGCCAACAGATCGGCGCGGTGACCCCGAAGGTGCTCACCAGCACGCTGCGGACCTTGGAGCGCGACGGCTTGGTGGATCGCCAGGTGACCGCTCAGGTTCCCATCCGGGTGGATTATGAACTGACAAATTTAGGCCGGAGCCTGCTTGAACCCATGGATGCGATCCGCATCTGGGCCGAAAAGCATGCGGACAAAGTGCTCACCGCGAGAGAGGCTTTTGACGAAAACTAGGCTCATTTCCAGCTGCACATTGCGCTGTGCGATAAGAGTCTTGAAGATCATTGACTTCCCGCGAACAATGGGGGCTAAGAGCTCGATTCGTTGTGGGGCCAAGGCCTCACTGTGGGAAGGACAGTCCATGACTGATCAAGCAGTATCCAGCCGACCGGTGTTCCTGGATCAATTACCGGCACAGCTTTTTATTAACGGAGAATGGTGTGAAGGCCGTAGCGCCTCCACACTGGTCACCCGCAATCCTTTTGATGACTCGGTACTTGCAGAAATCCGCCAGGCTTCCACGGAAGACGTCGACGAAGCCTACGAAAAGGCGGCCAAAACACAACGCGGATGGGCGTCGCTCATTCCTGCCAAACGCGCAGCAGTACTGAACAAAGCCGCTGACTACCTGCAAGCTAATTATGATGACTTGGTCGCGCTGCTGGTGGCCGAGTCTGGTTCCTCGGTGCTCAAGGCCAATGTGGAAGTCTCCGGAACTATTGCCGCAACCCGTGAAGCCGCGACCTATCCAACGCGCGTGCATGGTCAAATCCTGCCTTCCAACAGTGCAGGCAAGGAAAACAGGGTGTACCGCGAACCGGTAGGCGTAGTCGGAGTGATTAGCCCGTGGAACTTCCCGATGCTGCTCTCCCAGCGCTCGGTAGCTCCCGCCTTGGCGTTAGGCAATGCAGTGGTGCTCAAGCCCGCCAGCGATACACCTCTGGTCGGTGCGCTGGTTTTGGCCAAGGCCTTCGAAGCTGCCGGAATCCCTGCCGGTGTTTTCAGCGTGGTGATTGGTTCTGGCTCTGAAATTGGTGATCACTTCGTAGGCCATAAGGCTCCGTCCTTTATTTCCTTCACCGGCTCCACCCCGGTAGGACAGAATGTTGGAAAGCTCGCCGTCTCGGGCAAGCATATGAAACGGGTGGCGCTGGAGCTGGGCGGAAACGCACCGTTCGTGGTGCTTGCCGATGCAAATATGGAGCAAGCTGTTCGTGCCGCGGCGATGGGTAAGTTCCTGCACCAGGG